>JBILVU010000280.1:0-3051 GCA_044370285.1 Prosthecobacter sp. | reverse complement strand
ATCGTGAAACCCTCGGCGCTGAAGGTATTGAAGAACACGCGGCGGCCATCGAGCGTGGTCGTATCTGGCGCGGGCGTGACGCCGCCCTTCGCGAGCCATTCAGCGGTGAAAGCAAAGAGGTCTGCCTGCGGCCCCGCCGAGAGTGCGGCAGGCTCCATCCACGCGGAACCCCAGGCCGCATGAAACACCTGATCAAAGCGATGCTCCGTGCCGAAGGTGTCCTGACCGCGCACGGCGAGCACGACCTTCGCATCGACAGGGGCTTCGAGATCGAGGAAGCCCATCGCCCGAGCGGTGGCCTTCACGCCGCTGCGCAGCGCCGTGGAATCCATGCGGGCCACGCCGGTTTTGATGAGCTTTGGAGCTGCCTTGCCGGTGCCGCCGAGGCTGAGCGTCTCGCGCACGTCGGCGAGCACGCCTTCATCACGCCAGGGCATGCCGGTGAGCAGGACGGGAATGTTTTTTGCCTTCGCCTCGTCACGCACCCAGGTGGCGAGCTGCTTCTGCTGCTCCACATCAAGGATCAGGCTGCCATCAAGGATCACACCGCGAAAATCAGCGGCGTCCGGCAGCTTGGCATCCTTTGTCATCGTGAGGAATTCGAGACGGAAGCCCAGCCATTCCAGCGGCGCATGCAGGCAGCGAGCGGCCAGCGTCATGTCCGCCGCAGGTGCGGCCTCGCCGGTGAGGGACGCATCCCAGCCGTGCAGCACGAGCACGCGGCGGCTGACTTCTTCCACGGGACCCAGATTCACCCCATTGAGCGACGGCGTGGTGATGAATGGCATCACGCCCATCGTGTGGAGACGCTCAGCGGCCTCGCGGATGGTCTGGTGATCATGCGCGGCGGCGAACTCGACACCCAACACGCGCATCCCGGCGGCGCGGGCATGGCGCAGCACAGCGGAAATTTCACGGGCGGAATTGAGCGCCCCCAGCTCGGCAGCTCCATTTTTGCCACCCTGGGTATGCACCCCGAGAGCCAGCACTCCATCGGCGATGCCCGCCGCTTCACCGCCGATGCCGAGGCGGGCATCGAGGAGGATCTGCTTGTCTTGAAAACGCTTTTTGAGCACCTGCGCCAGCTCCAGCACGGCCTCACGCCAGGCTTTGCTGGCGGGCTGATGGCCAAGGCTGAGCACAAAACCATCGAAACCTTTTTTCGCCGCCGGATCGGTCGCTCCAGCCACCGCCCAGCCGAGCCAGCCCGGCTGCGAGGGATCCGCCACGATGAGCTGGTTCTTTTCGCTGCCGGCGGTGAGCGTCACCGCTTGTCTCGCGGCCAGCTTTTCCTGGAAGGTATTGGCCCTCATCTCGGCCACGTTCAGCATCGCCAGGAAGCGGTTTCCGGCCATGTGCCCAGGCTCCAAATCTGCCTCTGCCTGAGCATTCAGGACGCAGAGGTCAAACGCCGCGAGCGAGAGCGCATCGGGGCGGGTGGAGAGATCCACGAAAAAGCTGCGCGGTACCTCAAACTCCACCGCCATCACGGGCGAGCCGAGCAAAGCGACCGCGCAGAGGCTTTTCAGCCAAGCGGAAGCCCGGTCACGCAGACCGGTGCAAAGGGGGAGTGAATTCGAGGATGTCATGGCTGTTGGTGAGCAGGTTTTTCAGAACTGCGAACGGCCGCACTTTAGGCTCTCGAATTATAGAATCAATAATCAATATGGCAGATTGCAAAATAATCACACCGCTTTTCTCACTTCTGCGTCTCAATCAGCGCCAAGCGAATCGCTTTCGCCATCTGTCGCAGTTCCTCCTCCGTCACGCACAGCGGCGGCATGAGGACGAGGGTGTTTTGGATCGGCCGGGTGAGCAGACCGTGCTTCCGAGCCGCGAGACAAACCGCTGCTCCGCTGGCTTCCACGTCGATTCCGGCGGTGAGACCGAGCTGACGAGTCGCGAGCACTCCGGGCGTGTTTCGGAGTTCCGCCAGCAACTCGGCCAAAAGGGCGATTTTGGGCTCCAAGTGCTCCAAAACCGCTTCATCGCGAAAAACGCGCAGACTGGCCAAAGCCGCCGTGCAGCCGAGTTGGTTCGCGGTGTAGCTGTGACCGTAGAAAAAGGTGTTTTCAGGCCCGTGGAAGCCTTCAAAGACGCGTTTCGTCGTCACCGTGGCCGCCATCGGCAGATAACCGCCCGTCAGCCCCTTCGCGAGGCAGAGGAAATCCGGCACCACGTCCTCATGCTGACACGCGAACATCTTCCCCGTGCGTCCAAAGCCCGTCATGACCTCGTCGAGGATGAGAAAGACATCCTTCTGGCCGCACCAGGCATTCAGTTCACTCAGCATGCCCTTCGGCCAGAGCCGCATGTTGGCCACGCCTTGGATCAACGGCTCGATGATGACGGCTGCGAGACGCTCCGGCGACTGCTCGCGGAGTTCGTCGAGGCTTTGAATGCGCACCACGCGATAGCCAAACTGATTCGCGCTGCCTTTGAAGGTCGGAATGCCGCCGAGGCTCGCCGCGCCCAGCGTGTCGCCATGGTAGGCGCGGTCAAAGGCCACGATGGTATCGCGTTCAGGCCGACCGTTCTGCCGCCAGAACTGCAAGGCCATGCGGACGGCGCATTCGATGGCTGTGGAGCCGTCATCGGAGAAAAACACGCGCTCCATCTTCCCGCCCGGCAGCAGATCGACGAGCTCCTTCGCCAGCAAAGCCGCCGGCGCATGCGAAAAGCCGAGAAACGACGTGTGCGCCACCTTCCCGAGCTGCGCCGCGATGGCCGCGTTGATCGCCGGATGGTTGTGCCCGTGGATGTTCGTCCAGATCGAGGCATTCCCATCGAGATACTCGCGCCCGTTTGGATCCCGCAGCACGCAGCCCTGCCCGCTTTCAATCATGACCGGCTCATGCTCCTCCGCCGTCCACGCCTGCATCGGCGTGAAGGGATGCCACGAATGGCGTTTTTCGAGTTCAGCGAGGGCGGCGGGCGTCATTTTACTCCACGATCATGACGTCGTTGGGCCGAAGCACGAGATCATACTCTGCCTTTTTATCGACCAGAATGGCGTGTGTGTTCACAACGATCGTTTTCTCTCCTTGGGGA
>JBILVU010000279.1:0-3057 GCA_044370285.1 Prosthecobacter sp. | reverse complement strand
GAAATCGTGACGCCGAATCTCGATTCGCTGGCCAAAGCGGGCGTGATTTGTCGGCAGGGTTATGTGACGGGGCATGTGTGCTCGCCGACGCGGGCGGGACTGATGCTGGGGCGGTATCAGCAGCGGCTGGGGCTCTACACGGGCGGTGAGGCGGGCAGCGGGGTGCCGATGAGCGAGAAGCTCTTTCCGCAGTATTTGAAGCCTGCGGGCTATGCGACGGGGCAGTTTGTCAAATGGCATTTGGGGCCCGATCTGGCCTGGAGTCCGGCCCTGCGCGGGTTTGATGAGGTGTTCGGCTTTCTCGGTCGCGGGGCGCATGACTACTTCAAACTCGATGACCCGAATGATCCGATCTATCGCGGCACGGAGGTGGTGAATGAGAACGGTTACCTCACGGATCGACTCGGCGAGGAGACGGCGGCGTTCATCACGAAGCACAAGGCGCAGCCGTTTTTCGCGTATCTGGCTTTCAATGCCGTGCATGCCCCCTTACAGGCACCGGAGGACGAGATCGCGAAGTTCAACACGGGCAACAAGGACCGCGATGCCCGCCTCGCGATGGGCAAGCGCATGGATGATGCCATCGGCAAAGTCATGACGGCGCTCAAAGACGGTGGCGTGTGGGAAAACACGCTCCTCTTCTTCATCAGCGACAACGGCGGCCCGCTGGCGCAAAGCGCGGACAACACGCCGCTGCGTGGTGGCAAGCACACCGATTACGAAGGTGGTATCCGCGTGCCGTTTCTCATCTGCTGGCCTGCACAGCTCAAGCCGGGCGAGTGGCACTCGCCGGTGTCAGCGCTCGATATTTTGCCCACGGCGCTCGCGGCCGCCGGAGATTCGGCTAAAGCCGAAGCCACTTTGGATGGCATCAATCTGCTGCCGCTGCTGAAAGGCGAGACCGCACCGGCATCGCGTGACTTCTTCTGGTGTTCCGGCAGTGACGAAGGCTGGTGGGCGGTGCGTTCGAGCGATTGGAAGCTCGTGGGCGAGAAGGGCAAGCAGGGTCTCTTTGATCTGAGCAAGGATGTTTCCGAAGCCAACGATCTCGCCAAACAAATGCCTGAGAAGGTTATGGAGCTCACAAAGCTTCACGATGCCTGGCTCGCGAAAATGGCGAAGCCGATCAAAGCCGGTGAAAAGCGCTACAACATGGCCGCGCCCGCCGAGAAGAAGCCGAAGAAGATGACCAAGGAAGAAAAGAAGAAGGCGCGGGACATGGAGCGTGCGAAGAAGCGCGAGCCTGCTGCGCCCCCAGCACCTCCAGAAGCACCGAAACCATGAAAAATCTCTACAGCATCCTTTTCGCAGTCCTCGTTGTCTGTGGCAAAACTCAGGCCGCAGACAAACCGAACGTGATCTTCATCCTCGCCGACGATTTCGGCATTGGGAACGTCGGTTGTTACGGATCGGACAACTACAAGACGCCGCAGCTCGACAAGTTGGCGGCGGAAGGCACGCGGTTCACGCAGTGCTTCACGGCGGCGCTTTGCGGTCCATCGCGGGCGATGATCATGACGGGGCGCTATGCTTTCCGCAATGGATCGAGCAATCAAGACGCCTGCATGGTGATGCCGAACAAGGAGCTGCAACTGGCGCGGGTTTTCAAAAGCGCTGGCTATGACACCTCCTTCATCGGCAAATGGGGACAATTGCCGGGCGATCCAGATGAAGCGGGCTTTGATGACTACCTGCGATTCAATGGCAGCGGCGTTTACTGGAGCCGCAAGCCGGAGAAGCTCGAGAAATACCTCGTGAACGGCGAAGAGAAGGAACTCGGCGTGAAGGAATACATGCCAGACCTGATGCACGAGCGTGCCATCCGCTTTCTCAAGGCCAGTCAGGACAAGCCTTTCTTCCTCTACTACTCCCTGGTGCATGTGCATGGCGACATCCAGCCCACGCCCGACAGCGCAGCGGACAGCAAGGACCTCTTTGGCGACAATATCCTCTACATGGACAAACTCGTCGGCAAGCTCGTCGCCGAACTGGATGCGCTGAAACTCCGCGAGAAGACGCTCATCATCTTCATGGGCGACAACGGCACCGGCAAAGGCCAAACCCCGCTGTCCACCATCGGCGGGCGCAGCCTCTCCGGCATGAAAGGCACCATGCTCGAATGCGGCGGCCTCGTGCCCATGATCGCCAACTGGCCGGGCAAGACACCCGCTGGCAAAGTCAGCGCTGACTTGATCGACTCCACCGACTTCCTCACCACCTTCGCGGAACTCTCCGGCGGCGCTTTGCCCCAAGACACGATCTTCGACGGTCACAGCATGGCCCCCCAGCTCCGTGGCGAAGCGGGCACTCCTCGCGAGTGGGTCTATAACCAGCTCGCCGCCATGTGGTATGTGCGGGATGCGAAATGGAAGCTCAATGAGAAGAACGAACTCCATGACATGAGCGAGGCACCCTTCGCCGAAAAACTCGTCACTGGCGATCATCCCGCCCGCGCGAAACTCGCCGCCGTGCTCGCGAAACTCAATCCTGCGGGTGGTATTCCCGACAGCGGTGACGGCACTGGTCGTCACGCGAACAAAGACAAGAAAAAGAAGGGCGAGGAACCCATGAAGATGCCCGAGACTCCTCCAACGAAGCCCCTAACGGCGGAAGAGCAGGACCGTGCCGCCAAATTCGACAAACTCGACGAAGCCAAGACTGGCAAGATCACCCGAGACTACTACACCACCCACCAATCCGATGCCGCCGCCGCTGCGGAGCGATTCGACAAATACGACAGTGACAAAGACGGCCTCGTGAGCCGTGAGGAATACATCCTCAAAGGCAAGATGCCGAAAAAGTAGCCTCAAATTCATCCTATCCATGAAAACGCTCCTCACCGCCTTCCTGCTCGCTCTCACCTCGCTGGAAGCAGCCACAAAACCGAACATCCTCTTCATCGCCGTCGATGACCTGCGGCCAGACCTCGGCTGCTATGGCAACAAGATCATCAAAACACCCAACATCGACCGCATCGCGGCTCGCGGCATCGTTTTCAACAAAGCCTACTGTCAGCAGGCCGTGTGCAGTCCGTCGCGCACGGCGATCATGACGGGA
>JBILVU010000168.1:0-10955 GCA_044370285.1 Prosthecobacter sp. | reverse complement strand
CGGGGTGAAACGGTGCTCGATGCCGCTTTCGCAGCCGGTTTGTCCTCACCGGGCCGTCTTCACGATCTCTGCGTGACCTTGGAGGCTGCCTCGCCCGGCGAAATCAAAGCTGGTGGCGAAGGTTGGGAGATCGTCGCGGGCTTTGCCGAGACGCCCTTTGGCCTCGCCTGCCTCGGAAACGGCCCGCGAGGCCTTTGCCATATCGCCTTTGTTGAAAACGAAGATCGCTGCGAAATCGAGGCAGCCTGGCCGAAAGCTCGCTTCAGCTGGAGCGATGCCGCCGTGCGTGAAATCGCCGGGCCGATCTTCCAAAACGGCCCCGGTGGCGATTTGAAAGCCTTGGTGCGAGCCACGCCCTTCCAACTCCGCGTCTGGCGGGCGCTGCTGCGCATCCCTCCCGGTGCCGTCGTGAGCTACGGCCATCTCGCCAAGGCCATTGGCTCTCCCAAAGCCTCCCGCGCCGTCGGCACCGCCGTCGGAGCCAATCCGCTCGCCTATTTGATCCCCTGTCACCGCGTCATTCGCGAGACCGGCATCATCGGCCAGTATCGCTGGGGCCATGAGCGAAAGTGCGCACTGTTGGGGCGGGAGTGGGCCTCGGAATAGTCTCACATCCCATGTTCGGCGAGCCAGACCTCGGGTGTCTTGGCTGAGAGAACGCCTGCGGCATCCAAGTCCAGCAACGCCCCATCGAGAGTGATCAGCGTGGAAGAGAACTCCACTGCCAGAGCCGCATAGTGAGAATCTGCGCCCGACAGCCGATGGCGGGCGGCTAATCGAGCGGCTCGCCGTGCGAAAGGGCCGTCGGCGATGCGGAGCCGCGTTCGTGGAAAGTTCTCGATTCGCAGGACGGCCACATCACCGAGGGAATGATCCTGACGCACTCGTGAAATCACGCCAGCCACTTCGGCCAGGACGAGCACGGGTTCGTAGATGGCCTCGCCTGCCAGTCGTGCCTCGAAGAGAAACTGCTGCGACACATGATGAAATCTGTCTTCGGCCAGAGCAGAGGCCACAAAGACATTGGCATCAATGACGAGGCTCATGCGGGCTGCTGATTCGATCGGTTCAGCGGCCTTCCCTCACCAGTTCGATCGATGACTGGGTCGCTTTTGATCCGTGGCTCATCCGGGCCAGAAAGGCCGCGTCTTCATGGAGCAGCGATTCACGCGTTGGCCGCTTCTCAGGGCCGCAAATCACCCATTTGGACGGGGAAGTGGCTCGTTGAGCTTTTCGGGCAGGATTTGCGACGGTCTTCATTTGGGGAGTATGGAGTTCAGGCATCGGCTGGCAAGCGCCGGTTTGAAGTCCCTCCGTTCGATCAAATTCACCAACATTTCACTCGCACGCTCTGCGGCGGTGCTACTCTCCGAGCGGTTTCCGCTCACCCATGAAAACATCTCTCAGCCTCGCGCTGTTGCCGGCCATGATGCTGGCTCTTTCGACGTTCACGCCGTCTCTCTCCGCCGCTCCTACCAAGGGTCGTGCTGCCGCCACCGAATCCAAACCCGCTGCGGCTCTGAAGGCCACGATCAGCATCAATCCGGCAGAACTCGCGCCGGATTCCACCATCGAGGTCGTTTTCCCCACGCCGATGGTGGCGAAGGAAAAGATCGGCAAGGTGGACAACGAGGCACCGGTCATCGTCGTGCCGGAATTGCAGGGCACCTTTGAGTGGACGAGCACGCGCAGCGGTCATTTCCGGCTCGCGCAGTCGCCGAAGTTTGCTTCGAGCTATGCCTTCAAGCTTCGCAGTGGTCTCACCGACCTCGCGGGCAAGCCGCTCTCGACGGAGACAATCGATTCGGTGACGAGCGCCCGCTTTCAGATCACCGACCAGTATCCGAAGTGGTATGACGACTACGCGCAGAATCGCCGTCCGAAGTTCCTCTTCGAGTTCAACGACAACGTGAATGCCGCCGATGCCGGGAAGCATATCAAATTCGTCTCCGAGCAGAATCCCGAAGGTGTCGTAGCGGTTGTTCGCCATGCCACCGGCAAGGATTTCGAGGTGCGCAATGCTGAGCCGCAGCAGACCTGGGCCGAGCAGATCGCCAAAGCGAAGCCATCGCTCGCTGCCGATGCCATTCGCCTCAGCGCTATCGTGGTCGAGCCAGCGCAGCCACTGCCAGTGGGCAAATGGCGTCTCGAACTGGTGGAGACCCTCCCGAATTCCTCGGGCCATCATCAGCTCGCCAAAGGCGACTCCGTCGATCTCGGCGAGATTCGCGCCTTCGCCGTGAGGTCGATCTCCGCGCACACGCCTTTCGATGCGCCCTACAATCTCGACATCGACACGAACAAGAACCTTCTCCCGCCCTCCGATGAGCCGATGAAGCCGGAGCAGATCGCCGAGATCACCAAGAAGATCGCCGCGCTCGTCAGCATCGAGCCTGCGCCTGCGGGTGAACTCAAAGCGGAGATCAGCGGACGCACGCTGACGCTCACCGGCGGCTTTGAGGTGAACAAGAAATACAAAGTGAAGGTCTCGCCCACGCTCACTTCGGGCGATGGCATGCCGTTGAGTGCAGAATTCGTCGGTGAAGACACCTTCGTGCCGAATCCGCCTTATGTGGCTGCGCCGACCTTCATCCAAGGTCAGATGGCCAAAGGCTCCGCGAGCTATGAATTCAGCGTGGCGAACGTCTCACAGGTCCGCGTGCGGGCGAAGAAGCTCAACGGGCCCGAGCTGCTGAAGGCGCTCGACATGTATCGTGCCTACCGCACGGCCTTCTACGGCAACGACAAGCAAAAGGAAGCCTACAAGACGACTTCCATCGACCAGTATCCAGGCACGCAGATCTTTGATCGCAGCTTCCCCATCAGCAAGCCGCTCGATCAAAGCGAGATCGTGAAGCTCAACTGGCGTGAGATCCTCGCCGGGCAGCCTGCGGGACCGATCTTCATCGAGATGGAAGGCACCGCAGCCGCCGGCTTGAAGGAAAAAGGCGTCGTCACGCAGACGCTCGTGCAGTTCACGGACATCGGTCTGATGCAAAAGAGCAGCGGCAAGGAGTCGCTCGTCTATACCACCTCTCTCGAAACCGGCAAAGCCATCCCCGGCGTGCGACTCACCATGGTGGACAGTGATTTGAAGCTCATCGGCTATGGCGATACCGAAGCAGGCGGCATCGCTCGTGTCACGGGGGCCGTGCCCGCCTTCGTCCTCGCGGAGAAGGATGGCGATAGCACCGTCATCGAGTGCCATGGCGGTGATTCGAATGTCAGCGTGCCGTGGGACATCAATCAGACCTATGAAAGCGTGTGGCAGCCACAGCGCCGCACCTTCGTCTTCTCCGACCGCCCGCTCTACAAGCCGGGTGATACCGCGCACTTCAAAGCGCACACGCGTTTGCTCGTCGGTGATGATTTGAGCCTCGATGCCGCTCCGGCGACCGGGCGTCTGACGATCCGCGATCCGCGTTACCGCGTGGTGGTGGACAAAGAAGTCACCTTCACGGCGAACGGAGCCTGGGCGGATGATATCGCGCTGCCCACCGGCCCCGCAGGTTGGTATGACCTCAACATCAGCCTCGCCACCACGAATGAAAACAGCAACGTGAGCAACGGCGGCGGCATGAGCTTCCGCATTGATGACTACAAGCCGAACACCTTTGAGGTGAAGCTCGACACGAAGAGCATTCAGTTTGGCAAGGACCGCATCCAGGTGCCGCTGAAGGCCAATTATTACATGGGCAAATCGCTCTCCGTCGCTGGCATCGAGTGGAGTGCCAATGCCACCCGCCAGTATCAACCGCCCGCCACCTTCAAAGACTACTCCTTCGGCGATGCACCGGCTTGGGCACACTACGCGCAGGATCGCGATGCCGATGGCGACTACATCAACCGTAACGACACCGAAGAGACCGAGTGGTTTGTGAATGGCGACCTGCTCATCTCCAACGACGGCACTGCCACGCTGGAGATGCCGATGCCGCCGCCGGATCGTGCCGCGCTGCCGCAAAAAGTCCGCGTGAGTGCCGAGGTGACCGATGTGAATGAACAGACCGTCAGCGCCGCCGAAGAGTTCGAGGTGCCCGGGGCGCAGTTCATCCTCGGCTTGAAAGGGCCGGAGTATTTCGCCACGGCGGGCAAGGCGGTGAATTTGGAAGTCATCGGCATTGATCCGAAGGGCGCGGCTCCCGGCGTGCCGGTGAAGGTCGATGTCAAAATCGAGCGTCAGCAGTATCACACGCTGAAAATTGCCACCGCAGGCGGCGGCACGACCACGAAGGATCAGGTGGTGCTTCTTGAGGAATACAAGCAAGCCCATGAACTGAAGCCCACTACCGGCGGCAGTGCTCACAGCGCCACCATCGCCTATACACCGGCGCATGGCGGCATCTACTTCGTCACCGCCGAGTCGGTGGACCCGCAGGGCACGAAGGTGCTCTCGCGCATGCCGTTCTATGTCGTCGGTGGCAATGAGTTCCCCTGGGCCATGGAAGACGGCTCGCGCATGAGCCTTCAGCCGGAGAAAACGGAATACAAACCCGGCGAGGAAGCCGTGATCGTCGTGAAAACGCCCATCGCTGGGACAGCCCTCGTCACCGTGGAGCGCAACAAGATCCACCACAGCTTCACCACCGAGCTTACCCTCGAAAATCCCGTCGTCCGCGTGCCCATCACCGATGCCGAAGCACCGAACATGTATGTCTCCGTCATTGTCATTCGCGGCAGCGCCAGCAGCCCGAAGAAGGACAAGATGCCCGAGTATCGCGTGGGCTACTGCGCCCTCAAAGTCGTGAGCGATGCCAAAGACCTCAAACTCGCCATTTCATCCGACAAAGCCGAGGTGAAGCCCGCGGAGACCGTGAATGTCTCCACCATCGTCACCGATGTCAAAGGTCAGCCCGTCAGCGGAGCCGATGTGACGCTCTACGCCGTCGATGAAGGCGTGCTCAGCCTGATGGCTCACGTCACACCGAACCCTTCCGAATTCTTCCACGCGGAGTTCCCGCTCGCCATTGATAGCTTCACCTCCTACGACGGACTGCTGCCTGAAGAAATCGCCGCACGCGATCGTGGCAACAAGGGCTTCGTCATCGGCGGTGGCGATGACGACCATCAGATGGGCAACATCACCGTACGCAAAAACTTCGTCGCCACTCCGCTGTGGCTCGCTTCTGCGACCACCGATGCCTCAGGCAAGGTCAGCGCCAGCGTCACCGCACCTGACAATCTCACGCGCTACCGCATCATGGCCGTTGCCGCGCATGGCGTAGACCGTTTCGGCAGCGGTGAAGGTGCCTTCACGATCAACAAGCCGCTCATGATCGATCCTGCCGTGCCACGCTTCGCCCGCATCGGCGATGAAGTGCTCGTCAAAGGCGTCGTTCACAACACCACGAAGCATTCCGGCAAGGTCGAGGTCAGCCTCGAACTCGATGGCGGTACCAGCTTCATCATCGAAAAGCGTGATTTCATCCCCGCCGCGTTCAAAGCGGATGCCGGAGGCGATTTGAAGACGCAGAAGGTCGTCCTCGACATCAAAGCAGGCGAAACCGCCGCCACCGCCTTCCCGGTGCAGTTTGTGAGCCTCGGCACCTCGAAGTGGAAATGGGTGACGAAGAGCCTCGACTTCCCCGACGCTGTCAACGACGCCACGGAGTCCACTTTTGAGGTGAAGCATCCGCTGCCTGAGCTTCGCGATGTGCGCTATGTGCGTATCGACGGCAAGGAACCTCCTGCGAACCTCATCGAGAAGGTCAATCCCGCCATCCTCGAAGGCGAAGGCACGCTCTCCGTCAGCTTGAGCAATACTCGCCTTTATGAAGCCCGCGATGCCCTCGACTACGTTTTGCAGTATCCCTATGGCTGCGTCGAGCAAACTACCTCCGCCACCATGCCATGGCTGGCCCTCGGCAAATACGAAGCCCTTTTCCCCGCCCAACTCAGCGGTGGCAAAGCCAAGGCCGCCATCCAGGCCGGCGTGAACAAGGTCCTGCAAATGACGACGGATGAAGGCGGCCTCGCCTACTGGCCCGGCGGCCAGGAGCCCACGCTCTGGGGCAGTGCCTACGGCGGTCTCATGCTGCTGCGTGCCCGTGAACAAGGTGCCGCTGTACCGGAGGAGACGATCAACAAGCTCGTCGAGTTCCTCTCGAAGAAGCTCCGCGGCCTCGAAGAAGAGAAGGACCTGTATGTCATCACCGATGCCGCTTTCGCTCTCTACACACTGTCAAAGGCCGGCAAGCCCGAGCCTGCCTACCAGAACCTCCTCTTTGCCAAACGCGACCGCCTTCCCGAGGTCACCCGACTTTACCTCGCGCTCTCGATGTGCCTCAGCAATGCGCCAGAGCAGCAGATCAAGGACACGCTCGGCTGGAAGCCACCCGCTCCTCCCGCGCCGACGCCTTCCGAAAAATCCACGAAGGGCAAAAAGACCACCAAACCTACCGCGAAGCCATCCACGCCCGCGCCTCCGCCTATCATCTGGGGCCATTGGGCCGGCAGCGGCGTTAACAAGGCCCTGCGCCTCATTTGCTACACCCACCTCGGCCTCACGGAAGATGCCGAAAAGCTCGCCGTGAGCATTTTGCAGTCCCGCAACGGCAAAGGCGACTGGGGGAATACCTACGCCAACGCGTGGACGCTCACCGCCCTCACCGCGTATGAGCGCAGCCTCAAGAAAAATGGCGATCCGCTGCTCGCCAAGGCCATCTGGGATGCGCAAAGCCCCGAGCTGAACCTCACCGGTCCCGCCACCACCGCGAGCGTGAACTTCGTCCTCAACGACAAGATCGCCGCCAAGCCGCTTCGTATCGAAGTCCCTGCTGATCGCCAGGTCTTCGGCCGCATCGAGGCCAAATCCTTCCCGCCCTCCCGAGAGTTCGCCGGCGAGAACAAAGGCTACGCCATCTCCCGCAGCTACGAGAAGCTCAACATCGACGGCACCACCACCGGCATCGACGACCTCCGCGTCGGCGACATGGTTGTCGTCAGCCTCGCCATCGAGATCGGCGGCGGGGATCGCTACCTCGCCATCGACGATCCGCTTCCGTCCGTCTTTGAGGCCATCAACCCCGAATTCGCATCCATGAATGCCCGTGAAGGCGAGCAGCTCCCCGATGGCACCCAGCCCTGGTTCTGCGACCACCGCGAAATCCGCACCGACCGCGCCCTCTTCTTCACCGATTACGCCCCCGCCAAAGGCAAGTTCACCCTCCAATACCTCGCCCGCGTCATCGCCGAAGGCGACACCACCGCCCCTCCCGCCCGCATCGAAGCCATGTACGAGCCCAACAAATATGGCCTGACTCCGACCCAACGCGTGAGGACGCTCCCGAGCCAGGGAGCGAAAGTCGCGGGGAAATAGTCACGAGTCCGCATGTGGATCACCCAAATGCTATCGAGGTTCATCCGTGTGTTTGGACCGGTTCAGCACCCTCAATTGGCGATCCCCAGAACGGATGGTGTAGTCTTCTTCGAGTTCCTGCTTTCGCGGGAGCTTGAGGAATGCGGTGGAGAGATCATGCCTGTGTTCGGAATCTCAGTGTACCATCGGGACTATGAGAATGAGTGGGAATGGCTGGAGGGCACGAATGAGACGGGCCTGAGCGTGAATGTCTCCCGACCTCACGACTGGACGCAAGGCATCTACGATGAGCCTGTTTCCGTCAGCGTGAGCCAGGAGGCGGGCATGATGGACGCGGCGCTCGCCACGAAATGGGGCGGCCAGCTTGCGGAATCACTCGGAGTCGAGGTCCGCATAGGTCGCCGTGTGGCCATGCCTGGGGATGGAAGGTATCGGTTTCAGATCGACCACCGTTTTTTGCCGCCAGCCTAGCCGATCGAAACTTCGATAGCTCGTAGCGGAAGACGTAAGTCTTCCGGGATTTACTTCCGGATCTTCGGCTCACCGACGCCCAGCGCCTCGAGTTCCTTCCGGGCGGCTTCTAGGTGTTCCGGGGTGACGAAGAGCATGGCGTAGGCATTGCCCTCGCGGGTGATGAAGGCGGGCTGGCGACCGAGTTTGATCTCGTTGTTGAGTTTGGCCTCCATTTCCTTCTCCCCGTAAAAGACCCACCAGGAGTAGCCGCCTCGGAAGCTTACCTTGCTGGAGAAAAGGGCACGCCACTTGTCGCGCGGGCCGTTGTATTCGAAGAAGAGGATCTGCTGCCCCTTTTTGCCCATCTCCTCGACGTGGGCGGTGATGTCCTGATTGGTCATCCATTCCGAGAAGAGCTTTTCACGCTCCTTCCCTTTGGCCGCCGCCACTTTGGAGGGGTAGGCGAGTTGCACTTCGTCCTTGGCCGAGAGCGAAGAAACGGCGGACAAGAGGACGACAAGACCCAGTCGGAGAAAAGAGCGTGTTTTCATGCAGCAGCGGAATACCACGAAACCCGCGAAAAGGTCAAGATCGGTGAAAAGGCATCACGCTGGCTCTTTCGCCGAGTCCCTTGCCACGGAATACTCGGAACACACGTAAAACCTCAGGGGAGAGAACATGTCGTGCGTTATCAGATTTCCACTCGTCCAAGGTCAAACGAGTGGTCCGAAACATCGCCGTGCGATTGCAAGAGGGGCAAATCGCTTCGTGAGAGGCTTCAAAAGAAGTCCGGCTGAAGATCGCGCGAGGAGTGCAGAATGCGAACCACCTTGATGCCGGTTTCAACGAGCGGGCGGTAAAATACGATCTCACGCAAAGGCGCAAAGCCGCAAAGTCCTGAGAGCTTCTTGGAACCTTTGCGGCTTTGCGCCTTTGCGTGAGACTTCACCTTGGTATCACGCGGCAAGGGCAGCTTTGGCGTGGTCTTTCCTTTTTGCGGCGAGGAACTTCTCCACCACGAAATCCTCCACAAACTCGCCACGCACGAGTTGGTCGATCCCAACCTGGATGTCACGGCGCTGGCGTTGAAGCTTCATGCGATCCAGCTCAATGCCAGAATTGACTCATCGCATGTCAGACGGTAGCGTCAGACGCATGAAGACCATTCCTCTCCGCACCTTGCTACGCGACCCGAAGTCCGTGAAGAAAATGACCAGCAGTGGTCATGCCGTGCGCATCACGGACGGTGGTGCCGCTTTGTGGGATTTGATGGCACCAGTGATTCATTCGGAAAAAGGCAGCGAGTCCCGTGAAGTGCTCTGGGAGCAGCATTTTGAGGATTTGCTCGGTGGTGGTGAAACACCGGCTGGAATGCCTTCGCTCGATCAAGTGCTCGAATTTTCACGCGGGGAACGCTGATGAAGACCTACGCGGACACCAGTTTTCTGGCCCGGCTTCTGATTCATGACGCGGACAATGCGTCGGCGGTGGATGCCCACCGGAGCCTGGGGAGGCCGTTTTTGATCTACACACCGTTTCATCGTCTCGAAGTCACGAATGCGCTGCGTCTGCGCACCTTCATGGTCTCTAACGGCACCTCGGCGATCAAACGACGGGCGAAAATCGAAGAACAGGAGGCTGAGCGCCGCCTGAAGTGGTGCCTGGCGAAAGGCCTTTTCCAAGCCACACCGATGCCGTGGGAGTCCGCCATCGAGCGGGCCGTTGAGCTTTCTACCGCACACTGCCATCGCATTGGCCTGCGCAGCTTTGACCTGTTTCACGTCGGCGCTGCCGTCGAACTCCAGGTGAAGCATTTCATCACCTGCGACCTCCGCCAGGCCGCGCTCGCGAAGGCTGCGGGTTTGAAGGTGACGCTGGTGCGAAGGGAATAGGAAGGGTAAGAGCACAAGCGGCCGCGATTTCATCCCTCTTGCCAAGGTCGGGCGGCTCCGCTTGGATGGCGGGAATCTGCACAGAGTCTAGCCTTCGATCTCCTCCTCAACCACATCTGCAGGGACACGACCGTCGTCCGTGGCTCAAAATTCATTTTGTCCAACACGCGAATCTACCATTGCGGTGTATAAACAACTTCGTCGTAAGCCGGTAAGGAGCTTCTGCGGCAATCTTCTCAACCGTTTGGCGCATTCGAGTCAAGCCTGGGGCATTATTGCTACCCGTCACTATAAGCACGTCACGAGCCGGAATAGCAATTACAACCTCGCCATCCACTTTCAGCTCTTTGTCCGTCCAAAGCTTTTCAAACAGGATCAAACTGGCCTCATACGAACCGTCGGCGGTGAACATGTAGAACCCGTTATCGCCGTGTCTTTTGAGTTCTGGAAGAAGCTTGCGCAAATTGTCGCAGGCCAGAGTCCGCAAGTGCGTCACCTCTAATCCTTCCCTCTGCAAGTCGTCGGGAGTGAGATAGCGGATATTTGTTGGCGAATCAAGAGCATAAATGACAACCAGTTCTTCGTTGAGATCTTCGAAGACCAAGCTGAGCGGTTTGGAGCCTTTTGCTTTGAGCGAAGCTTGTTGGACCTCTTCAATCCATGGCCGGTCCTTGACGATAGGGACGATCCGTGTGCGATGAAAGTCGACGTCGTTATCAACTGCGAGCCCTACTGTTACAAAACGCGCAATCAGATCATCTTTGGCCTCGGGATCCTGTTTGTAGGTATCATAGGCGTTGTTGAGAAACGAGGTCCGCGCATTGCCGTTCGACGGCGTGATTTTGAGTTCCAATTCGGCAACGACCTCCACTTGGAGGCTCGAGTCTGCCTTCCGCATGGCAGAAGCAAACTCGGAGGTGAACTCAGACGGTGACATCAATTGCGATTTGGAGCATCCTGAGAGGAGCATTAGCAAAGCAAAAGCTCTTATGAAGAGTTGGCGATGCATGCGGTTAAATGAAGATGTTTGTTTCTGGACTACTTCCCAAACACCTTGTCCCCCTTGTTGCCGCCGCTCACCAAGTAGGCCAGCAAATCGAGCAGCTCATCTTGATTCAGTGAGTTGATTAAGCTGGGGGGCATCATGCTGACTTTGCGCGTTCCCTTCTTCGCGATGTCGGACTCGTTGATGGCCATGTGGTCGTTGGGGGCGAAGGGGTTGGTCATGAGGAAGACTTTTTCGTTCTCTTCGACGATGATGCGGCCGATGAGGATGCTGCCGTCTTTTTTGG
>JBILVU010000291.1:0-3073 GCA_044370285.1 Prosthecobacter sp. | reverse complement strand
GTCGTGGTCCAGGGGCTTCACCAGATGCGCCCGCGGGAGGCAGCGATCACCAAGGTCTCCAGTGCCCGCACGCTGTCGAGCGGCACGAGCACGCTCGTCACCTCTGGCAGGCGGAGCGCTGGGAACCTGAGATTGCCCACGCCGCCACGAACCTCAGTCACTTTCACGCCGTCGATGCGCCGCAGGCGTTCGAGGATCTCGTCGACCGCTTCAACTTCGGCACCAAGCACCTTGTCAGCGATGGTGTAGACGAAGCCGTAGCAGCAAAAGATCGTCGCTCTGTCGCCCTTTGTGCGAGGCATTCGTCGCTTCAACTGACTCTTCATGGATTTCTCCTATAGGTAGATGGGGAACTGTTGATGGGCCGAGGGTTCGAGGTCACTGACTGCGGGGCCGCCGTACTCGGCCGCGCTCGAGGGCCGCGAGCTGCGTCGGACTCGCCGTCCGGGCTCGCCGCGGTTTCATGATTCCGGTCACGGACGAGAGGCGGCCCCGTGGGAAAACAACCGTGACGCCGTCGCTGCCGTCGTGTGCGACCTCGACGAAAGGGAGCCGCCGCAATCGGTTCGCCACCGCGCCCGCGCTGATGGTCGAAGCCGCGAGCAGGTCGCCTCCCCAGGGGCAGATGTCCCCGTACCGGCAGAGCACCTTGTAGTTCCACGGGTCCGACCAGCGCCCGCCGGCGGCCTCGTCGAGGCCGATCTTCCAGCGATGGCCGAATTCCGATCGCAGATTGATGGGCGTGCTCATCGGCCCGCCTCCCGCTTCGTGACGAAGTCGATGAGGTCGCTGCCGAGGACGTAGAGCCGCTTGCCCGAGCGGTGGGTCTTCAGACCCGCCCGGACGGCGGCCCGGAAGGCGGCGTCCCGCCAGCCCATCCGGCTTTTCACTTCATCGAGCCGATAGAGGGCAGCGGGGTCAATCGCCCCGTCCACGGCAACAGCTTGCCGCTCTGTCGTCCGCGCCCGTGATCGTCGTTCCATGTCGGTCCTCCGCGGGTTGGTTGGTGATGAGGTGGCACTCACGGCCGCCCACACTCCGCGAGGTCGGTGGTGTAAACACCTTCCGACCGACCGATGCGCATAAAAGAAGCCGGCTTCCTCGGGGGAAGCCGGCTTTTGTGACGCTACTAGGAACAGGAAAAATTATTTGGTCGGTCGGATTCTCGGTCGGTTTCGGGGCCGACGTCCGCCTCGCCCAACCATTTCCGCTCGCGCCCGGTCGGCACGATCCTTCGCCGCGTTGGCCTCAAGCTTGATGTACGACTTGTGAGCGTTTCTGGCTGGCGCCACCTTGGATTTAAAAAATGGTGACGCTTTCGTGACGGTGACCCCTTTCTCGATCCGCCTCGCAATCACTTCGATGTCGAGCGGGCTGACAGGTTCCCCGCCTACATGCAGCCCGTCGTGATCGCGGCCGGCAAAGGGCTGGCGATCCTTGGAGGTCGGCTCGTCGATATGGTCGCAGCCTGCTTCGGCAAGGAGTACGTGGCCGAAATCCGCTCGATCGCCAAGCACGCCGACCAACCGCTGAGCCACGTCGTCCTCGGCAACCTCATGTATGACGGCTGCCAGATGGCCGGGATCTACGGGCTCGGCTGCTCGAGCTACTCGTGCAACATTGACGGCAAGCCAACACTCGTCCGCAACATGGACTGGGTGTGGCCGCGCAGCACCGGCAGACACTCGCGGCTCATCAGGTTTCATCGCGGCCGGGACACCTACACGAGCGTCAGCGTGGTGGGCTGCGTCGGCGTGGTCTCGGCCTTCTGCCCCAGACGGTGGGCCGTGACGATCAACCAGGCGCCCATGGAAGGCGCGACGACTGGATATTTCCAGTGGCCAGTGCTCCAACGGCTCCGGCACGTCTGCGACCAGATGGGGACGTACCGCGACGTCGTGACCGGCTTGCAAGAGTACCAGACCATGACGAGCTTTTTCGCTCACGTGATCGGCACGAAGCCCACGCACCACACGGTCATCACGGGCCTCGGTAGCGACTTCCGACGGCGCGGCATCAAGGGTGAAACACTCCTGCAGACCAACCACTTCCGCGGCCATCGCGACCTGGAGGAGCACAACGGTCCCGAGCGATGGGAGGACGAAGAGGGGCAGGAGTGGTATTGCGATTCCCACTACCGGGCCAAATGTCTGACCAGACGGCTCAAGGCCCCCCCACGCACGCTCGCCGAAGTCCGCAGGAAGATCTGCACAAGCGCGGTCACGACCGAGGACACCATGCAGCAGATGGTGTTCCAGCCCGCCAGCGGCTACTCGAAGGTGTGGCTGCGGGGGTAGGTCTTCTAAATCTCAGCCGTTTTCCGGGCATATTCCATGAGCGCAAAATCGCCATCGGGCGACTGCGCTCACCCTCCAGTAGCCGCTGATCTGTCTCTGGCGGCCCTCTTCTGTTCCGACCCCGGCGCGGGATCTACGCGCCCACAAGGAACCTCTGCGTGCAAATCCACGTCATCCTCATTCCGATTCCCAGCCCGGAACACGAACCTGCCGGCCCCGATCCGCCCGGGAACATCTACCACTACACGACCGGCCTGAAGCTCCGCTCGATCATCAACACGGGCGCCATCAAGCCCACGACCGCCAAGATCGAGCCGCACGAGAAGCCGGTCGTGTGGTTCTCGACCAGCCCCGCGTGGGAGCCGACCGCCACGAAGGTTCCGATCCCGGGCATGCAGGGCCAGATCATGACGGCGCAGGCTCAAGGCGGTCTGGTCCGGATCACAGTGCCGGGAAGCTGCGCACCGTACGTCTTCCCGCAGCTCCCTCTCATCGCCGGCACGAAGCCCAGCGTCTGCGTCGGGCTTCTTCTCGCCGGCCTCCAACTCGGCAGCGACCCGGACACGTGGCGGTTCAGTCCCACGCCCGTCCCGACTGCGATGTTCCGTGAGGTCGAGTTCTACGACTTCGCGAGCGACAGGTGGCTCGCCATTGATCTGGCCGAACTCGCCTGTCGCAACTGACCGGCTGGCGACGCGGCCCAGTTCCCGTTTTCTCAGATTCCCAGGAGATCCCCTACCCGTGACGACCCCGACCCTTCTGTGCGCCCTGCTGGC
>JBILVU010000009.1:0-74487 GCA_044370285.1 Prosthecobacter sp. | reverse complement strand
TCGCGATGCTTCGGGTCAAAGCCATGACAGGCGAAGCAGTTTTCGCTGAGGATGGGGCGGATGTCCCGGTTGAAGGAAATCGTGCCTGCGGCGTGCAAAGGCAGGGCAGGGAGGATGGCAAGAAACAGACGGCGCATGGAGGGGCTGATACTACGGTTGGAAACGCGAATTTCTGAATAGAAATGCATGGTGAAAGCCTACGCAGCATACTTTGACGGTGGGTCGAATCCTGCTATCGACAGGGCGCATGTCCGATCCCGCCGAAATTCCCGCTCCAGAGGCCCCGCGAAGTCTTTTATTCCGAATGATCGTTGGCGCGGTGCTGGGTCTGGTGCGCATGGTTTACCATGTGCGGCCCATCCATCCAGAGCGTGTGCCAGCCGGTGGTGGCGTGCTGATTCTGTCCAATCACGTGAGTTACATGGATGCGCTGATTCTGGCGGCGGCGTGCCCGAGGCCGCTGCGCTTTGTGATGTGGGATGCGCTGTATCATGTGTGGTGGATGAATGGCTTCCTGCGCTATGTGGGCACGGTGCCAATCTCGGCCACTCGGGCGAAGGATGCAGTGCGCACCGTGGCCACGGCGCTGAAGGAAGGCGGGCTGGTGTGTCTTTTTCCTGAAGGCGAGATTACGCGGCACGGCATGGTGAACGAACTGCGCAAGGGCTTCGAGCTGATGGCCCGTCAGGGACATGCGAAGGTGATGCCGGTGTGGTTGGATGGGCTCTATGGGAGCATTTTTTCCTTTCAAGGCGGAGGCTTCTGCAAGAAACGTCCCCGCCAGTTCCGCTATCCAGTCACGGTGAGGTTTGGCGAGCCGGTGGAGGCGAAAGCCGGTGATGCGGCCTCGATCCGTCGCACGCTGCTGGCAATGGGTGAGACGGCGATGATGGAACGCACCGTGTGGGAGCATGCGGGAGAGGATCGCCTGGCTTTCACGAATGGTTTGAGGCTTCGCGAGACGGAATGGCATCGTGCGGGTGATGTGCTGCTGTGCCTCGAACCTGCTGGCAGCGTGGTGCATCGCACCGTGCGCGAGCTGGCGCGGCTGCTGCCAGGAACGAAAATCATCGAAAGCATGGTGGAGGCTGGAGGAGCGCCTGTGGTGGCCTTTGGTAGCCTCGCGAGGCTTTCACAGGCTGGACATGGTGAGCGATTGTTTTTCTGTTTCGATGCCGATGCGGCTCAAATCACGGCTTTGCAGGCTCCGAAGGTGCTGCGTGGCTATTTTGATGGCGCGAGCGGTTTGCTCATCAGTTCAGAAGTTCCAAATCCACCTGCGGCGGAGGGCGAAGAAGCTCAGCTAGGCATTCGTGCCGGCACGCTGGGAAGGTTGTTGCCCGGTCTGGCACTCGAAAGTTTGCCCGCGGGGCTCGCACTGGATGAGGCTGGCTTTGTGGTGATCACTCCTGCGCCGCTTTGAGCTGTGGATCGTCGAGATCGAGGCGGTACATGAGCTGGTTGTAATCGTAACGCGGCGTTGCCACGGGATTGCCGGAGAAGGTCTCGGTATAGGTGCCTTCAAAGTAAATGTATCGGCCGCCCTGCTGATCAAAGAAGGCATGGTGGCTGGGATTGTAGAACGAGTAATTTGGATGGCTGGCGACCTTCACGGCCTTGCGCCATGGGCCTTCGATCTGCTTCGCTTCGAGATACCACACCTCGCCGAGCTGTGATTCCTTGCCGTCCTTTTGAACGGCGATCATCACCCAGCGCTGACGATGCGCGTTCCAATGCACGCTGCCGCCGTGAAGCTTCAGCGACTCGCCGGAAGTGGCGTCTTTGACCTGGAGATAGGCTTTGTCCTTCGCGAGCTTGCCTTCCTTGATAAGCGTGGCCTCCGTTTCCTGCGTGAGCGGCTCGCTGGGCTGCCAGACATGCTCTTTCATCTCGGCGGACCAGGCGAAGGCCTCGTAGCTGGAGGTGTTTTGCACGTCTTCATAGGTCGCGGGCACGCGAGTGACACAAAAGGGCGTGGCGAAGTAGAAGTAGTCGCGCTCCACGCCATCCGCGCCGGTACCTCGAGCACGCACGGTGTTGTTTTGCGGGTGCTGCCAGGTGAACTCCTCGCCCAGCAACGCCACGCGGCGGAAGCGCTGCTCCTCCTCATCGAATTCGGCGATGCCATGCTCCAGCCGCTTGCCGAGATCCTTCCAGCGGGAGTAATGCGCCACGAGATGCTCAGCGCCGTTTGCGTCGTTGCACACAAGCAGGCCAAACAGCCACACCATGCCGGGTTCGTTGATGGGCAGCATCTTGCGCACGGCACCGGCTTCATCGGCGAAGTATTCAAAGTGGATGCCGTCCTTGGGATCGAGTCCGCCTTTGTCCGGCACGTCGCTCCAGGCGCAGGTGGTGTGGAAATTGCCCAGCGGGTAATTCGGCCGCTGCGTATCGCCCCATAGCCAAAACAGCCTGCCCTTCCATTCGGCCACCTGCACGGAGTCCTGCCCCATCACATCGGCGAAGAGATTCGGCCGCGGCAGCGGTGCCTCAATTCCAAGCAGGGTGCTGTCACGATAGATGCCCTGTCCGGTGATGCGGTAGAGACGCTCGGCGATGCTCGTGCGCATGATTTTCACCTCCGCCTTCGTGCCGTGTTTCGGAGTGAGCTTCACTCCGGCAAAGCCAAAGCCATCCTTGGCGATCGCGTACCCAGGGCTGCTCACCATGAAGTGTACCTCACGCTCCATCAGCCCCGGTTCATCGAAGGCAATCCAGCCCGCGCTATCGGTGGTGAGGCTGAGGTGGTTTGTCGTGCGCAGCGTGACGAGCGGCACGCCGCGCCCGGTGTGCTCATCCACCACATGAATCCCGAACGGCACCTCCGCCCGAGCGAGAATAGCGCCAAGACAGAGCAGCAAGGCATGACGAAAAGCGGGAGGGAACATGCGGCGCGGTTTTTTAGCACGGTGGGCATGCTTTGGGAAGCACAGAGACGGCATCTTGCCACTTCTCCGCCGTTGTGATAAAAGACGCCATGCCGCTCGCCACATCCCGCCCGAAAGCCCGCACACCCGCCAAACGGGTCGTGAAACCAATTCGGTCAAATCCGTGGGACCAGGTGGAAGAAGCCTGCTCCAAACTCTCGGATCGCTATCTCGACGCACTCGCTAACCGGAAAAAGCGTCCTTCGCAGCCTCGTGAATGGGTTTGATCGATGATCTACCTTTTGGACAGTGACACGCTCATTCTGATGATGCGCGGCTTGAAGATGCGGGTTCCACGCACGGAGTCGCAACGGCAGCGGTTTCTCCAGGGGCGGCTTATTTTAGGCAATTGCCGGCATCATGCGCAAAGCGGCCACCAACTGACATGTTCGGCCATCACCATTGGCGAGCTGGAATTCGGTGCGCGAAACTCGGAGAATTACACTCGTGAGATGCGGCACACCCGCACGGTGTTGGCGGGTGTCTTTCCGCTGGATTATACCGCAGGTCGTTGCGCAGAGGCCTATGGGCGCGTTCGTCATGCCCTCGAATCCACGGGGAGACGGATCGGCGAGAACGATATGCACATCGCGGGCCATGCGCTGGCCATTGGCGCTGTCCTCGTGACTAACAACACGCGTGAGTTTGAACGTGTGCCAGGCCTTCGCGTGGAAAACTGGAGCCAGCCGTCCAGCTAAAAGCGACCTTTTTTGCCTGCTGGCATCTGCACGAGCATGGTCGCAATGAAAATCGTGCCCGCACCGAGCCAGCCGATGAACTGGAGGCGTTCGCCGAGGAAAAGAAAAGCGCCGAAGGCGGCGAAGAGTGATTCGGTGGAGAGAATCACCGTCGCCTCGGCGGCACGGGTGGCACGCAGGGCCATGGCGAGCAGCGTGAAGGTCAGCGCACTGGATAGAATGCCCACATAGAGCAAATCGGGCGCGGCTTGGACCATCGCATCAAGGCTCAGCGGTTCTAAAAACGAGGCGGTGATGCCTGCGAGAAGAGCGACGACGACGAATTGGACGGCGGTGAAGGTCGCGACCATGTCGAGGCGAGCCCCAATGCCTGTGATGACGACATGAAGCGCCCACAACGAGGCCGAGGCGGCTACCAGCCAATCACCGCGTGACAAGGCGGCGAGCGATCCGCCACCGAGCAGCCACGTTCCAAAAAATGACAACGCCGCTGCCACCCAGATCCACGGTCCCGGCCGCTGCCCGAGCATCAGCCAGGCGAGGAAAGGTGTGATCACGACATACAAGGCGGTGAGGAAGCCACAGTTCGTCACGGAGGCGGTGACAAGGCCGGTTTGTTGAAGGGCCGCCGCACCAAAAAAGGCCACGCCCGCAGCGATTCCGACGCGAAGCAGTGCGGACCTTGGCACGCGGCCTTTTTTGCCATGGCATTCACGCCATGCCAGCGGTGCCAAAGCGAGGCAGGCGAGCACGGAGCGGATCGCCACAAACCAAAACGGCCCCACATGCTCCATCGCCCGTTTTTGACACAAGAACGCAACTCCCCAGATGGCGGCGCAGGCCAGCAAAAGGAGATCAGCGCGGAGTCGGGTCATCCTGGCCTTTAGCCGTGATGGGTGGTGGTTCAACGACCGCGTGGCTTCGCCCGAGTGGCGGGCTTGCGGCGGCGGGCGAGGATGAGGGCGCGTTGAAGCTCCGCATTGCGCTGCTGGAGCTGGGAGACGGATTCATCCGGTGCAGGCTCCGTCGCGGAAGGCTGGGATAGCAGCGTTTCCATGGAAGGAAGCATGGGAAGGCTGCCATGGCCGGAAACAGCTTTGGTGGCAGCGGCGAGCTCCTCCATCTGCTCCTCGCTGAAACTAGGTGCCGCATGCTCAAAAGCTCCTGGAGCAGTTCCTGCGAGCAGCCTTTCCAGCTCAATGATGCGGGCTTTGGCACTGGGAAGTTCCGAGCACATGCGGTCGGCCGCATCCAGCGAGGCCTGGAGCTCTAAGACGCGGCGCTCATGCTGCTCGTTGGCGATGTCGAGACGGTTCAAGGTGCCCGCGGCACGCACATCGGCATCGTCGAGACGCTTCGCGGACTCGGCGCGGAAGGCGTCAAACTGCCGCTGCATCTCGCCGCGCCAGGCATTGGCATCGGAGCGGATGTCGAGGATGCTCTTCTGCTGGTCGAGTATCTGCTTTTCGAGCTTTTCAGAACGCTCCTGCATCTGCCGACGCTGGCGCAGCAGCAGGATGATGCGGATGAACGAGATCAGCAGCAGGCCGGTAATGATACAGAGCACGACGAAAAGCAGCTCTTCATTTTGGGTCGCGAATTTGAGTTTCCAGTTCATGCCTGTTTATAACAGCAAACCTCAGGCCATTTCAATGCGCGGCTTGATCCTTCGCATCTGCGGATTTTTAACGCCCCGGAGCAGCAATTCACTATGTCTTCCAGTCATCATTCCGGATCGTCACACCACTTTGTCGCGTCCGCTCGGAAGGCGTCAAACTGCCTCTGCATCTCGCCTCGCCAGGCATTGGCATCGGAACGGATATCGAGGATTAGCTTCTGCTGGTCGAGGATCTGCTTTTCGAGTTTTTCCTCCCGACGTCCCATCTTCTGCAGTCTTCTCAAGAGAAGCAGAATCCGGATGGCGGCGATAAAAAACAGCCCGATGACGATGCACAAGACGACAAAGAGCAACTCTTCGTTTTGAGAGGCGAACTTCAGGTTCCATTTCATAACAGATTTCAGCTGACAGCAGATCACGCGCCATTCTGGGGCCGGAACGCAAATTCCAGCTTGCGTTCACCCCCCAGCCGTCTAAAACACGCGTCCGCCAACACAAATGCCTCGATAGCTCAGTTGGTAGAGCAGTTGACTCTTAATCAATTGGTCGAAGGTTCGAGTCCTTCTCGGGGTACCACTCTCAAACGAGAGTGGTTCAGGCGAAGAAAGCTTATTTCTTCGGTTTTGGAGCCTCCTGCTTCGGATAGCCTTCCAGCTTCACCACGCTCACGGCAGTCTCTGTGGGGAAATCAGCCGGCACAGCGGCGGTCTGCTCCACATCACCGGTGGCGGCCCATTCGGTGCCGCGTTGGATGATCGTGAAGAAGCCACGATCCAGCATCGAGTAGTCTGCGTGGCCGAGCGTGGTGTGGAAGACGCGGCCTTGGTGATACTTGAGCACCAGGTTGTTCGGTTCCTGCACGGCGGTGAGGTCGGATTTCGCGGAGGAGAGGATTTCGACATTCTCGGCCGGGCCGCGCAGCTTGCTGTAGAGTTCGTCTTTGCAATGCAACCAGCGCTTTGGCAGGCCACGGGTGATGGGGTGCTCACTATTTTGGATCTCCACGATGAACTCGTGCTGCGGGCCGTGGGCACCGCCATTGCCAGCGCTGGTATCGCGGAAGAGCTTTCCATCCTTCACATAGAGCCAGGGGCCGCTCTTCTCATTTCGACCACCCCAGCCGCCCACGCCGATCATGTCGTTGTATTCCTTCCACTCAGGGAAGGAATTGTTCGCCGCATGCACGGACACAAAGCCACCACCATCCGCGACATACTTCGTGAAGGCATCACGCACATTTTGCGGCCATGGCTCACCGTTGTAATTGCTCACGATGGCCTTGTAGGCGGTGAAGTCGGGTTTGAAGGCATGCCAGGCCTCGGGTGGCGATCCTTTTGGTGGTGAGGTGCTCACATCGACGGTGAAGGCACCGCTGGACTCCAGCGCATGCTTCAGCACGGGCGTGGTGATGTCCCATTTGTGATTGTTTTGACCGTCCACGATGAGGACTTTGAGTTTGTCCGCCGCTGAAAGCATGACGGCGGAGCTGAGCAGGAGAAGGGAAGCGAATAAAAGGCGCATAAGCAGGGGGTGATTATCAAATCGGTCCTGTTCTGGCAAGAACGAAGGTTGCTCGGGAGCCTTCCGCGCTTCAAGCTGGCTGCGGCCTTGCCTCAAGACCGATGCTCATTCCCGCTCTCCTGCTTTATTTCGCCCTCCTTGCCCTGCTCGCGGTCATTTCCGCGGCGGAGACGGCGATTCATAGCGTTCGCGATGTGGAAAAGCAGCTCCAGGCTGCCGGCGAAGGTTCCGTGGCCCGTCACCTGCGGGAAATCAGCGCGAACCCTTTTGCGCCTTTGCAGCAGGCGCAGCTCCTTTCCGCCGCGCTGAACCTCTCCCTCGCCGCCATCGGCGTGTGGATCGTCACCGGTCCGCTCAAAGCCATGGGCTGGAATCCATGGCTGGCATCCTCCCTGCTATTCCTAGGCACCGTGATCCTCGGAGACATGGTGCCCAAATTTTTCGCTGCCAGAGCACCCGCCGTGGTGCTGCTGGCCAGCCTGCGCCTCCTGCGCCCGCTGCGCAGAGTGCTCGATCCGCTCACGAACATCGTGGACCGCACGGCGGATGCCTTGCTGCTCAAATTTGTGCCGCAGCATGTGAAGACTCGCCTGCCTGTCACCCGTGATGAATTCGAGACACTCGTCGAAATGCGTGAGGAGCAGGGCCTCCTCGGCAGCGAGGAAAGCGCCATGATCCACGAGGCGCTGGAGATCGAGGGACTCACCGTGCGTGACTGCATGGTGCCACGAGTCGATCTGCCGATGATGTCCGCCGAGGATGGCGAGGCCAAAACGAATGCCATGCTCGAGCGAGCCACCGGGCGCTTCGTCATCGTCTATGGCGAGACACCGGACAGCGTGCTCGGTATCGTGGATGCCACCGCGTGGAAGCTCGCTGGGCGTCCTTCCTGGCGTGCCAGCCTGCAAACGCCCGCCTTTGTGCCCGAGACGATGCCCATCCTCGATGCCCTCAATGAACACCTGCGGGACAAAACCACGCCGCTCATCATCGTGGACGAATACGGCGGCCTCGAAGGCATGATCAGCCGCCGTGAAATCGCTGACTGGCTGCTCTACGATGCCGCTCCCTGGCGTGGTGAGGCGGCGGAAATCCGCGATCTCGGCCACGGTCGCTTCCTACTCGATGGCGGTGCCCGTCTCGATCATCTCAGAGACGAACTCGGCATCGACCTCGACACCGAAGCAGGCGGCATCGACACCATTGGCGGCCTGCTTTTCACCCATCTCGGGCATGTTCCCAAGCCCGGCGAACGCTGCCAGCTCGGCGAGGCCGAGTTCAAGGTGCGCCGCGTCGTTCGTGCTCGCATTCAGGAGGTGGAGCTGCGCCTCAAAAACAGGCCTGCCGATGCCGCCGAGGACCAAGATTGATCCGCCTCAGCCCATCAGCCCGTCGATGTTGATCAGGTGAAGCTGGCGACCGTTTGCGCCATCGGGAGCGTCGATGCAGACGAGCTTTTCATCGCGGCTGCTGCGCGGATGGCAGTCGCAGCGCCATTCGCCTTTGTATTCCGGCGGCTGCGGGAAGTAGCCCAGGTCGATGCGCTTCTTCGAGGCGATGTGATACAGGTGCGGCGTCTGGATGCGGCGCACGCCTTGAGCGTAGGTGTCGTTGAGAATCCACTCGTTGTTCTTGAGGTAGGTGAGGTGCCCGCCTTTATCGAGGATGCCGTGGCCGATCTCCTCCACGATGCCGCTGTCCTTGTCCTCGAACAGGAAATCACCCCAGTCGTTGTTTCCGAGCCAGCCCTTGGCTTGCGAGAGGATGTGCGTGGCATCCCGCCAGATGAAATGAGACGCGTAGCCATTTGGGATGACGATGCGCAGGTCACTGCCGTCCATGTTCGCTGTGATGAGACGCGTGAGATGGCCGCCCTTCGGCTGTGTCCAGCGGTGCAGCATGATGAAGCGCTTCCCATCCGGCCCCACGAGCAAATGATACGCGTGATGCTTCGAATCGGGATGGTTTTCCATCACCGTGCCGGTCTTTGAAAGCAGCTCATGGCTCACGATGAGCTTCTCCGCGCCGGTTTCCAGATTCACATGCGTCACGCCACTGCCTGCGGGAGCCATCTCGTCAAAGAAGCGATCTTTGATGCCCGCGTAACCATATCCGGGTCGGCAGTCGGCCACACGGGAAAAGTCGCAGCTTACGCCTTCCTTGCCATTCGGGCTCAAAGCATAGATGGGGAAGGGAAGGGTATGCTTCTCCATCGTCTTCACATCCAGGATGTGGCTCACGAATTTGTCCTTCTCGCGATCATTCCAGATCACCTTCGATTCCGTGCCGGGAATCCATTGCAGCATGCAGCCCTGCTGCCAGTTCCACGCGTTCGATTTGCCCAGCGGGATCCATTTGTCGCCATCCTGGAGGTCCACCATGCCCACCTCGATCATATCCTCCGCCGTAGGTGAGCGATGCTCGAAGCTCACCTTGTTTGAGAGCACGAAGCGGTTGTCCGGCGAGAACTGGAGCTTGTCGTAGTAGGCGAACCAGTGAAAGCCTGGCCCCTTCGTGATCTTCCGCGTGGGCGGGAATGAGGGGGCTTCTTGTCCTCGAAGGGCAAAAGGAGCCAGAGCAAGCGTGGATAGAAAGTGGCGGCGGTGGGTCATGTGAGGAAGGAGTACGCGGATCATGAAGCCTCGTGTCATCGAAGGGTCAAACTAAGCTGTTCAAAATCATCGCCAAGCTCCACCTGGGGCATCGTTTTTGGTGTTTGAAGGCGGAAGAAGGCTCGCCACTGCTTAGCGACATGTTTGCCACCTATCTGCACGACCTGAGCCCGAAGATCATACAGTTCACGGAGACGATCGGCATCCAGTGGTATGGCTTGGCGTATGTGACGGGGTTTTATCTGACCTACCTCGTCATGCGATTTTTGGCTCGCCGAGGACTCTCGCAGATCGCGGAGAAAGACGTGGGAGATTTCATCACCGGTGTGGCCTTGTTTGGCGTCATCTTGGGTGGGCGTCTTGGCTACATGCTGCTTTATAACTTTGACGAATTCATCCAACGGCCGTGGGTCTTTCTCATGCTCCACCAAGGCGGCATGGCCAGCCACGGAGGCATCGCGGGCGTGGCTCTCTACTGCCTCTGGTATGCGCGAAAGCATCGCATCTCATGGACGGGCATCGGTGATACGCTGGTGTGCGGAGCACCCCTCGGCATCTTTCTGGGCCGCATCGCCAATTTCATCAATGGCGAGCTTTTTGGCCGGGTGACGACGGTTCCATGGGCGATGAAATTTCCCACCGAGCTGCTGCATGAGGATTTCGTGAAGCAGGGCGGGGAACTGCCTCCCATGCCGGATTACCTCCAGCACAGCCCTGACATCATCGCCTGGTTTGAGCAGCATCGCCGCGGAAGGCCTGAGTTGGAGGCGATCCTGCATCCCCGGCATCCCTCGCAGCTTTATGAGGCATTTGGCGAAGGATTACTCCTCACGCTGGTGCTGCTCTTCATCCGCGTGAAATGGCCCAAAATGCCGCACGGCATCATCTCGGGTCTGTTTTTCATTTTGTATGCCGTGGTGCGCATCGCCCTCGAAGGCGTGCGGCAGCCGGATAGCGGCTCCTCCATGATCATGGGCCTCACGAAAGGGCAGTTTTTTTCCACCTTCATGATCGCCGCAGGCCTGGCCTTCATTCTGATCGGCTGGCTACGCCGTGAGAAGGCGGGCTCTGAGCCGTGATGAGTCGTTGTCTTCGTGCAACCCCTGCCCGAATGCCATCGAGGACGACCGATGAGGGCTCCGGGATGTACCAGGGCCATTCCTGGCCCTTCTAAAACCCACGGGGCAGGAATGCCCCGGATACCGCTTCCCCCCTCGGAGGGCTGGATTGCATTCCAGCCCAAATGCCATCGAGGACGACCGATGAGGGCTCCGGGATGTAACAGGGCCATTCCTGGCCCTTCTAAAACCCACGGGGCAGGATCGTCCATCCACGCATTTCCATCAGATCCATGAGCGCCAGCACCTCCCCCGCGCAGATGAGGCGATGCTTCTTCGCCCGGCACTTCTGGAACACCTGCTCCCGCGTCAGCGTGAAGACCGGCCCGCGCCGCTTCCTCTCCGTCGATAATCCTCTCCCCTTCCGGTCACGCGACCGGTTCCGCTTGGAGGACGTCTTCGCCTTCATGTCACGGGTGGGTTGAGGCGGGCGTTATACCAAACCCGACCTCGTTTGGGGAAGAGAAAAGATCTCCTCTTCGCCAAGTCCCCTCGCCTCAAAGTCTTGCCATCCACTCCGCCCCCTGCTTGGATAAGAAATCTCCCGCATGCCTGAAGCTATCACCCTCTCCCAGCTCGAATCGCACCTCTGGGAGGCCGCAAACATCCTTCGCGGGCCGGTGGATGCGGCCGACTTCAAGTCGTATGTCTTCCCGCTGCTGTTTTTCAAACGCATTTCGGACGTGCATGACGAAGAGCATGAGGCGGCGCTGATGCAGTTCGACGGCGATGAGGAAGCTGCGCTGTTCCCGGAGAACTACGGCTTTCAGATTCCCGAGGACTGCCACTGGCGGGATGTGCGGAAGGTCGCCACGAATGTCGGGCAGGCGCTTCAGACCGCGCTGCGGGGCATCGAGCAGGCGAATCCGCATACGCTTTACGGCATCTTTGGCGATGCGCAGTGGACGAATAAAGACCGGCTCTCGGATGCGTTGCTGCGGGATCTCATCGAACACTTCTCGCGGCTCTCGCTGGGGAATGCGGCGGCCAAGGCGGATGTGCTGGGGCAGTCTTATGAATACCTCATCAAGAAGTTCGCCGACGCCACGAACAAGAAGGCGGGCGAGTTCTACACCCCGCGCTCGGTCGTGCGGCTCATGGTGAACATCCTCGATCCCCGCGAGGGCGAGTCCATTTACGATCCCACCTGCGGCACGGGCGGCATGTTGCTGGAGGCCATCCACCATGTCGCGGAGACGCGGGGCGATGTCCGCACGCTCTGGGGCAAGCTATACGGTCAGGAGAAAAACCTCACCACCTCCGCCATCGCCCGCATGAACCTCTTCTTGCACGGCGCGGCGGACTTTCAAATTGTGCGCGGCGATACCCTGCGCAGCCCCGCCTTCTTCTCCGGCGACAACCTCGCCACCTTCGACTGCGTCATCGCCAATCCGCCCTTCTCGTTGGAGAAATGGGGGGAGGATGTTTGGGCAAGTGATCCCTATGGTCGAAACTTCGCTGGGATGCCGCCCAGCAAGAGCGGGGATTTTGCCTTCGTGCAGCACATGATCAAATCCATGGCCCCCAAGACCGGGCGCATGGCCGTCGTCCTCCCACACGGAGCCCTCTTCCGCATGGGCAAGGAGGGCGAGATCCGGAAGAAACTCCTCGGCATGGACCTGTTGGAGGCCGTCATCGGTCTTGGGCCAAATCTCTTCTACGGCGCCGGCCTTGCCGCCTGCATCCTTGTCTTCCGGCAAAAGAAGGTGAAGGACCGGAAGAACAAGGTGCTCATCATCGACGCCTCGAAGGAGTTGAAAACCGGCCGCGCCCAAAACGAACTGCTCCCAGAGCACGTTGAGCGCATCCACGGCTGGTATCGTGAGTTCCAGAACGTGGGAGGCATCGCCCGCGTCATCACCCTCGACGAGATCGCCGCCAACGACCACAACCTCAACATTCCGCGCTACGTCGAGCCGAAGGTCACCAGTGAAGTGCTCACCGTGGAAGAGGCGATGAAGCGGCTGCGCGAGAGCGCTGAGGCGGCGTTCGCGACGGAGGAGCGGCTGGTGGCTCTGCTTTCTAATGTCGGAATCCTAACCTGAATCAATATGCCCACAGTCATCCAAGCACCTAGTATAGAAGAAGCGATCAAGATCGCGCTCCTCGGGAAAGCAGGAGGAAAATGGAACCTTTTCCGTGGACAAACAAACGCGAAATGGCAGGTGACTTCATCCTTGGAGAGACTTACACCCGACAAGCGAGAGAATGCTCTTCAAGAGTTTATCCGGTTTCATAATTGGGCGGAGACTGAGTCCTCAATGAAGGACTATTTTGAACAACCAGATGCGCTTTGGGCGATAGCGCAACATTACGGGATCCCAACACATTTCGTCGATTTTACAGACGACCCCAGGGTAGCCGCCTTCTTTGCGTCTGACACGGGGGACACCCCTTCTGTTGAACAAAAAGCTGCAATCATCTGCTTGGACACTGATGACTTCGCGGAATTTTGGGATTCAACGTGGCCCCACTTAGCCAAAGGAAATAAGGACGCAAAGCCCCCTGAAATAGTGAGGATCGACGTTCGTAACCTGTGGAGGCTCCAGCAACAGAAGGGATGTTTCCTCTGGAAGTCACTAGCGGAAATCGAAAAGTTTTACGACTTCGATAGGATCGTTTTTCCATTCACCAAGAATGATCCCGCATTGCCCGGCCATAACGAGATTTATCCATTGAATCAGAGTGAACTGGAAAAGCGAATCGCTGCTCACTTTATGAATGAGCGGATGATCAAAGGGAGCCGTCACATCGATGAACTGAACATTACGATTCACCGAATCGAGGTTCCGGCGAGCCACTACGACATCGGTTCATGGTGTTCCGACTACGCTGAGGACGAAAGTGATTGGGATAATCTCGACCAATGGAGACTTGGTGGCACTGAGCATGCCGCCGATGCGCTGCCTGGAGCCCTTCTCGATTTGGGAGCCGATTCAACGTTTGAGGCCCTTGCCGAGCTGCTGCGCTCGGATATTACGCCCGAGTTCGTTACGAATAACCGAAATAGCGCACTTCAATTTGCCGATCCGCTGAATCATGGCGTCGGAATACTTACCCGAGTGAGACGCTTGTGGAACGGCATGCGCACACTTCCCTACTCTGCGGACGAAATCGTGACGGCTTTGCGAATGACTCTTGATCTATACCCAGTGATGCGGAGCGGGATCAATGTGGGAGACGCGTTTGGGGAGGACGGCGCATATGTTGAAATGTGCGCGGCGGCGGATGGCCGAGGCTCGTATTCGAGAGCTGCTTTGCACGTTAAGGAGTTTCCCCGTGCGTGCAGGCCGGGATTTGTCGCTGCAGTGAAGGCCGGCGAGGAAATGGATGATGAGGTTCTTGGCTGGCATCTTCTCCAGCGCATGGCGAGACCTAGACAGCGTTTCACTTTTGAGGGCCTCAGAAAGCTCATGGTAGAGGAATTGATTCCTACACAAGTGGTGTGGAGGGCAACGGGCGAGGGCAATGACGCTCTCACTGAAGTCATCTACTTTTCTCCCACCGATTTTGAAGTCTTCGGCCTCGCATGACCCGCATCACCCAACAACAGCTCGAATCCTACCTCTGGGGAGCCGCTGTGCTCCTGCGGGGGACGATTGATGCGGGGGACTACAAGCAGTTCATCTTCCCGCTGCTGTTCTACAAGCGGTTGTGCGATGTCTTCGATGAAGAGACCGTCACGGCTCTTAAGGACTCAGGCGGGGATCAGGACTTCGCGATGTTCCCGGAGAACCATCGTTTCCAGGTGCCAGCGGAGTCGCATTGGCGGGAGATTCGGAAGGTCAGCCGGGATGTGGGCCGGGGCTTGCAGCAGGCCATGCGGGCCATCGAAACCGCCAACCCCGACAAGCTCTTCGGCATCTTTGGCGACGCGCAATGGACGAACAAGGACCGCCTGTCCGATGCCATGCTGCGCGACCTCATCGAGCACTTCTCCACGCTGGAACTCACCGTCGCGAACTTGCCCGAGGACGAGCTGGGCCAGGGCTACGAGTATCTCATCAAGAAGTTCGCCGACGACTCCGGCCACACCGCCGCCGAGTTCTATACGAACCGCACCGTCGTCCACCTCATGACCGAGATGCTCGACGTGCAGCCCGGTGAGTCCGTCTATGATCCCACCTGCGGCTCCGGCGGCATGTTGCTCTCCTGCATCGCCCACCTGCGGAATCAGAAGAAGGAATGGCGGAACGTGAAGCTCTACGGCCAGGAACGGAACCTGATGACCTCCTCCATCGCCCGGATGAACTGCTTCCTCCACGGCATCGAGGACTTCCGCATCGAGCGCGGCGACACCCTGGCCGAGCCGAAACTCGTCGAAGGCGATCGTCTCCAGCGCTTCGATGTCGTGCTGGCCAATCCGCCTTACTCAATCAAGCAGTGGAACCGCGAGTCCTTCGCCGCCGATCCCTGGGGGCGCAATGTCTTCGGCGTCCCGCCGCAGGGCCGCGCCGACTACGCCTTCCAGCAGCACATCCTGCAAAGCCTCAAGCCCAAGACCGGTCGCTGTGCTGTCCTCTGGCCCCACGGCGTCCTCTTCCGGCAGGAGGAGGCGGACATGCGCCGCAAGCTCATAGAGGCCGACCTCATCGAGTGCGTCCTCGGACTCGGCCCGAACCTCTTTTACAACTCGCCCATGGAAGCCTGTGTCGTCGTCTGCCGCACGCAGAAGCCCAAGGCCCGGCGCGGCAAAATCCTCTTCATCAACGCGGTGAACGAAGTCACCCGCGAACGCGCCCAGAGCTTCCTGACCGACGAGCACCTCCAGCGCGTCGTCCGCGCCTATCAGGATTTCCAAGACGAGCCCGGCTTCACCCGCGTCGTGCCCATCGAGGAAATCCGGGCGAAGGAGGGGAACCTGAGCATCCCGCTGTATGTCGGTGGGGAAACGCAGGCACAGACGGATGCTGCGGCTGAATCTGCCACCACGGCGCTGCCGGAGGCACTTGCCGGGTGGCTCAAGAGCTCCGGGTCCGTCCGCCAGGCGCTCCAAGCGCTCCTGTCAGCCAAATGAAAGCGCGAGTTTTAAATTAAACTGCAACTTTAATGTTCACTTGCAGGTTAAACATTGAACCTGCAAGTTAATACTGTGAAAGACCACTCTTCCAAAGCACTCCGAATTCAGCGCCACGACGAAGTGGATGCTGAGGTCGGTGATGCCCTCTTCGAAGTGAAAATCGGCCTCGATTCACGACGGACCTTAAGTGGTGCGCTCATGAAACTGGCGTATCTGCTCGGTGAGAAACCCGGTTTTCGGGGCTTTTTGGTGTTGGTGGACTCGGCGATCACGCTGCCTCGACTGCGCGAAGAATGGGCTCGTGCTGCACAAGTCCTTCGTTCGGAGATCCAACAGCGACTCCATATTTGCCTGTATCAGACGGACACCATCCACGGAGTGCCAACCGATCCCGATGCCGAGATGCAGCGCATCATCAGTGAGGTGGTATCGCGGGAGCAGAGTTCCGCTGCGATTCTGCACCAGCCTCGGAGCGCCAAGCCGTTCTACGACATCCTGCGCATTCTCATCAACCAATGGATCAAGCGAGCAGGGCCGCTCACCTCGCGCTGGCTGGCGGAAGCTGCTGGCTGCACCTATCCCACCGTAGCCTCTGCTTTGGAGAAGCTCGAAAAATACCTCATCCGTCACTCTGACCGCCGGGTGGAGCTGAAAGTGTTTCCCAGGGACGAATGGTTCCGTCTCGTGGCCAATGCCGACAACGTGCGCCAGACGCTCCGGTTTGCCGATCACTCGGGCCAGCCGCGATCCGTGGAATCATTGGTTTCTCGACTCCAGAAGCTCCACCTGGAAGGCGTCGCCATCGCCGGAGTTCTTGGATCACGGCGACTGTATCCGGCACTGGATTTGATCGGCACACCGAGGCTCGATTTGACCCTCCACTGTCGCGCCCGCCAGCCGGACATCGGGTTCCTTCGCCAGCTCGATCCTGCTTTGAAACCCGCTCGACGCGAGGAACCGGCCCGTCTGGTGATCCATTTGCTGCGTTATCCCCACCGCTTTTCCGAAACCGATGCCGACGGCATCCTCTGGGCCGACCCGGTCGAGTGCCTGCTCGATCTGCACGAGATGAGGCTTGAATCCCAGGCCTTGGAGTTCCTCCAGGCGCTCACCCCGAAAGCAGGCACACCATGAGCCTATCCAACCCACTCATCTCACCTCGCGCAGCTCTGGCACAGGTCGCAGAAGCCATCCCGGGAGATTGCCGGGAAAATCTGGTCGTCATCGGCAGCCTCGCCGCAGGCTACTACTTCTTTGGTGACAATCCTTCGCTCCAGGTCCGCACCAAGGATGCCGACTGCCTGCTCTCACCGCGTATCCGTGCCATTCCAGCAGGCATTGCCGTCACCGAGCGCCTGTTCGCCGCCGATTGGACCTTCCATCCCACCGAAGAGTTCCCTGCACCGGGCACGGCAGACACGCCTGACAAAGACCTGCCCGTGGCCCGTCTTCAGCCGCCCGGCTCGCAGGATTGGTTCATCGAGCTGCTCACCGTGCCGGAATCCCCGGAGGATCTCGGCCAGCGCTACATCCGCCTAGCCACGGCCAACGGTCATTTCAGCCTGTGCAGCTTTGGCTTTCTCTCGCTGGCCGACTACCAGCCCGTGACCACGGAGTTTGGCATCGGCGTCGCCCGGCCGGAAATGATGGCCCTAGCCAATCTGCTGCACCATCCCGCCATCGGTCCGCAGACGATGAGTGGCCTGATTGGCGGCCGCCGCATCAAGCGCAGCAATAAGGACCTCGGGCGCGTTCTCGGCTTGGCGTTGCTGGCCGAACGGAAGAACGAAGACACCCTGCTGGCTTGGGCGCGGCTATGGGCAGATGCCTTGCAAGTGCGCTTCCCCGCCCGCTGGCAGGAACTTGCCCTTCAAGCCGGGCCGGGCGTTCGCCAGCTACTGAAACAAGACCACGAGGAAGACTTCGACGAAGCCCTCCACACCTGCGCCTACGGTCTTCTCGCATCACAACCGCCCACTCCCGCGCTGCTCCGCGCCGTGGGCGAACGACTACTCGCAGACGCCATCGAGCCGCTGGAAGCAATCGCCAAAGCATGACCGCCACTCCCCCATCACTCGCCAACCTAAAGTCCAACCCCGCCTGGGCCTCGCTCCCGCTCTTCGACCGCACGGGCTGGAAGCGCATGGCGTTCGGAGACTTTGCGGAGAGCATCGGGGAGCGGGCGGAGCCGAAGGATGCGCAGGAGGAGATTTATGTGGGGCTGGAGCATCTGGACCCGCAGTGCCTGCACATCCGGCGCTGGGGGAAGGGCAGCGATGTCATCGGTGGCAAGCTGCGCTTTCGGAAGGGCGACATCATATTTGGTAAACGCCGCGCCTATCAGCGGAAGCTGGCCGTGGCGGAGTTCGGCGGCATCTGCTCCGCTCATGCCATGGTCATTCGGGCCAGGCCGGACAAGGTGCTGCCGGAGTTCCTGCCCTTCCTCATGATGAGCGACCGCTTCATGAACCGCGCCGTCGAGATTTCCGTTGGCTCGCTCTCGCCCACCATCAACTGGACCACGCTCAAGCTGGAGACCTTCGACCTCCCGCCGCTCGACCAGCAGCGCCGCATCGCGGAAATCCTCTGGGCGTTGGATGAGGCTCTGGAAGCAAGTCGGGCAAATCTCGCAGCGGTTGACGTGCTGCGAATCGCCAAACTGTTTGATCGTTATCGGCGAGGAATCGGCCATTCAAAGTTCACCAACACCGCGCTTGGCGAACGTCCTGTTTCGTGGGAAGTGGCACCGCTTGGCCACCACTATCAGGTGCAACTTGGAAAAATGATGTCGCCCAAGGCAATCTCTGGAGGATCGCAGCGGCCTTATCTTCGGAATGCCAATGTTCAGTGGAACCGTCTCGATTTATCGGACGTTGCGACCATGTCTTTCGACGAGCGGGAGGCTCAGAAGTTTGAGCTACGAGACGGCGATATTCTCGCGTGCGAAGGCCGACATGTTGGAAAGTCCGCAATCTGGCGGAATGAGATTCCCGGCGCATGTTTTCAAAAAGCTCTTCATCGAATTCGAGCCCTCGATCACGAGCAGGTGCCTGAGTTCATGCTGTTCCAGATGGAACACCACTCACGAAGCGGAATCTTCGCGGACCAAGTCGGAGAGACCACCATTCCCCATCTGCCGGCAGAACGTCTGCGAGCGATTCCGTTTAGTTTTCCGCCAAAGCAAGAGCAGCGAGCGATTGCTGATGAGATCGAGAACCTCGGCGCTGCGGCAACAAAGCTACAAGTTCAGGTAGATGCCAGTAGCAAGCTGCTTGGTGCGCTAGTTGAAGTCGTAGTTTCCGATACTCCTGCGACCACGTGAGCTTCACCGAATCCAACACCGTCGAGCAGATGATCCTCGACGCTGCGACCAGCCTCGGCAGCGGCGCGGGCAGTTCCGTGCTGCGCGAGGACCCGTCTGCGGGCTGGGGCAGTTCGTTGGGCGAGGAGTTCAAGCCTTCGCGCTGGACCTATGTGGCGGCGGCTGCGCTGCCGCGTCAGCCGGGCGAGGTGATGGTGGAGCCGTGGGTGCGGGAGGCGCTCATCGCCCTGAATCCCGAGATCGCCGAGCAGCCGGACCGGGCAGACGAGGTGATCTATGCGCTGCGGGCCATCCTGCTCTCCGTGCAGGGCGACGGGCTGGTGCGGGCGAACGAGAATTTCATGGCCTGGCTGCGCGGGGAGAAGACGATGCCCTTTGGCCCGAACGGCGAGCATGTGGCGGTGCGGTTGGTGGATTTCACCCAGCCCGCGAAGAACCGGCTGACAGTGACGAACCAGTGGACCTACCAGACGGGCAGCGTGGTGAAGCGCTTCGACGTGGTCTTTCTGGTGAACGGTCTGCCGCTGGTGATCGGCGAGGCGAAGACGCCGACGCGCAGCGCGGTGACGTGGTTCGACGGGGCGTATCAGGTGAACGAGATCTACGAGAAGGAGATCCCGGCCATGTTTGTGCCGAACGTGTTCTCCTTTGCCACGGAAGGCCGCGTGCTGCGCTACGGCAGCATCCGCATGCCCATCGACCTCTGGGGGCCGTGGCGTGATGAGGAGCATCAGGAGGAGGGCAACCTCGGCCATGTGCGCACGACCGTGGAGAGCCTGATGCGGCCCGGCGTGGTGCTGGACATCCTGCAAAATTTTACCTTGTTCGCCACGGACAAGAAGCATCGGCGCATCAAGGTGATCTGCCGCTACCAGCAATACGAGACGACCAACAAGATCGTGGCCCGCGTGGTGGCCGGGTATCCGAAGAAGGGCCTGATCTGGCATTTCCAGGGCAGCGGCAAGAGCCTGCTCATGGTCTTCGCCGCGCAGAAGCTGCGCATGCACCCGAGGCTGGGCAATCCCACGGTGATGATCGTAGTGGACCGCATCGACCTCGACACACAGATCAGCGCGACCTTCAACGCGGCGGACGTTCCCAACATGGTGGGCGTGGGCGACCGACAGGAACTGCAACGGCTGATCAATCAGGACGTGCGCAAGGTGCTGATCACGACCATCCACAAGTTCGGCGAGGCCACGGGCGAGTGGAATGCCCGCAAGAACATCATCGTGATGGTGGACGAGGCGCACCGCACGCAGGAGGGCGACCTGGGCCGCAAGATGCGCGAGGCTTTGCCCAATGCCTTCCTCTTTGGCCTGACCGGCACGCCGATCAACCGGGCGGACCGCAACACCTTTTGGGCCTTCGGCGCGGACGAGGACAGCGCGGGTTACATGAGCCGCTATTCCTTCCAGGATTCCATCCGCGACAAGGCGACGCTGCCGCTGCACTTCGAAGCGCCGACGGTGAAGCTCAAAATTGACAAGGCGGCCATCGACGAGGCCTTCAAGCAGATCACCGACGACATGAGCGAGCAGGATCGCGACGACCTCGCGAAACGCGCCGCCAAGATGGCCGTGCTGGTGAAGAACCCGGAGCGCGTGCGGGCCGTGGTGGAGCACATCGTGCAGCATTACCAGACCAAGGTGGAGCCGAACGGCTTCAAGGCGCAGGTGGTGTGCTTCGACCGCGAGTGCTGCGTGCTCTACAAGACGGTGATGGACGAGATCATCGGCCCCGAGGCCAGCGCCATCGTGATGAGCAGCGGACAGAAGGACCCGCCCGCATGGAGTGTTCACATGCGTGATAAGGACGCCGAGGAGAAGCTGCTCGACCGTTTCCGCGATCCGGCGGACCCGCTGAAGTTTGTCATCGTGACCAGCAAGCTGCTCACCGGCTTCGACGCGCCGATCCTGCAGGCGATGTATCTCGACAAGCCGATGAAGGATCACAACCTCCTTCAAGCCATCTGCCGCGTGAACCGGACCTATGGCCAGACGAAGACGCATGGCCTGATCGTGGACTACATCGGCATCTTTGACGACGTGGCGCTGGCGCTCGACTTCGACGAGAAAGCCGTGCAGCAGGTGGTGAGCAACATCGACGAGCTGCGCAAGGCTCTTCCAGAGTATGTCCTGAAGTGCCTCGCCTTCTTCCCCAACGTGGACCGCACCATCGGCGGCTACGAAGGCCTGATGGCCGCCCAGCAGTGCCTGCCGGACAACGCCACGCGGGACAAGTTCGCCGCTGAATACAGCGTGCTCGGCACCATCTGGGAGGCGCTGTCGCCCGATCCCTGCCTGAGCGCCTACGCCAAGGACTACAAGTGGCTGACGCAGGTCTATGAATCCGTGAAGCCCGTGAGCGGCAATGGCAAGCTGCTCTGGCATCGCCTCGGAGCCAAGACCATCGAACTCATCAACGAGAACGTTCACGTCGAAGCCGTGCGCGATGACATCGAAGCCCTGGTGCTCGATGCCGACGTGCTCGACAGCATTCTCAAAGACGCCAACCCCAGCAAGAAGGCCCGCGAAGTGGAAATCAAACTCATCGCCCGCCTCAAGAAGCACGCTGGCAATCCCAAGTTCAAAGAACTCGGCGAGCGCCTGGAGAAGATCCGCGAGCGCCACGAGCAAGGCTTGCTCAACAGCCTGGAGTTCCTCAAAGCCATCCTCGAAGTGGCGAAGGACACCGTCGCCACCGAGAACCAGATCGACCCCGAAGAAGAGCAGGACAAAGCCTTGGCAGCGCTGACCGAACTCTTCAACGAAGTGAAGAGCAAGCAGACCCACGTCATCGTCGAGCGTCTCGTCGCCGACATCGACGGCATCGTGCGGCAGATTCGTTTCGACGGCTGGCAGACGACGAGCTCAGGCGAACGCGAAGTCCAAAAGGCCCTGCGGCTATCCCTGAGGAAATACCAACTGCACACCGACCAAGACCTCTTCGACAAGGCCTACGGGTATATCCGGGAGTATTATTGATGATCAGCCGTGAGTTGTTCAATCGTTGGCCGTCCTGGCATGTGAAACGGGGTCATGCCACAACCCTCTGACCGATCGTCCTCACAGCAGACCGGCACGCCTCAACTGCTTGGCCAGCGCGTTCGGTCGCTCGCCCATGGCATCGCGATTGACTCCCTCGTTCCACCCAGTTGACTCGCTTCGCTCACCCTTCGGGCTGCTTTCAGCCGTCTATTTGCCTTCGGCTATTTGCCTTCGGCCATCTCCACTGCGTTCCGGTTCCGCTGCGCTCCGGTTCCCTCCGGTCGGTTGTGTCGCCCTGCGGGTCATGCAGGCAGGATCGGTGCTGGAATCGGGTGAACCAAGAACCAAGAACCAAGAACCAAGAACCTCTGACCTCTGCGGTTATCCGAACTCTTGCGGTGGACCTGTTTGCGGTAGAACGGGCTACTGCGAAGCCGCGAAGCGAACCCCGAACTACGAACGAAGAACCTCTGTGCCCTTCCGTGTGTTCCGTGTCTTCCGTGGTTGTCCTGCCTTGAGCCGCGAGCGGAGTCGCGGACGACTTCACGGGGCCCGAGGGAATACTCGATTGCTGAATGCTGATTTCTGATTTTTGAAGGGGGAGCACCTGAAACCTGAACCGGGAGCGGAGTCGCGGACGACTTCACGGGGCCCGAGGGAATACTCGATTGCTGAATGCTGATTTCTGATTTTTGAAGGGGGAGCACCTGAAACCTGAACCGGGAGGAGGAGACAAGGAGCGGCGCTTTGGAAGCGAGGGCTTTTGGGCTTGCTAAGCAAGGGCTTTGGCCGTCGTATCGGGCCATGGAAACCAATCCTCAACTTGAGATAGGCCTGACGGAAGAAGAAATCACGGAATGCCGCCTGCTGGCGTGCGGGGAGGATCGCAGCGGCCATCAACAAGAAGACCTGCCGGTGGGCACGCGGGAGATCATCTTGGTCCAGAGCCATTGCTTCATTGCCAGCAATTACATCGAATCCGCAGCCAACCCCCAAGTGGGCGCGGCTGCCGTGATCCTGCTCAGAGGGGTGACATCGCCCAGCTCGGGCGGCAAACCTGCGATGGCCTACATCACCTTCGTCAAGGATGAGGCAAAGGTTCCCCGTCCGCGCTACAGCCGGAGCAAGAGCACGATCTGGTTGTGGATGCCCTTCCGCCAAATGCCCATGGTGATAGCGCAGATGCACGAGCCGGCGGTGTATTGCTGGATCGGCCATTTCGCTGGCGGTCACATCTACGCTGACATTCACACCACTCATTAATCCCAAGCCTGGGCACTGGGGCCTAGATGGGATGCGGAGTTAGATTAACAAAGAACCCAGAACAGGATGCAATCCTGTTTGGCTCCAAGGTTGATGCAGAACTGGCACCGCTCGTTCGACACCCGGAGGGCTCGGCTCACTTTCCTCTGACCTCTGAGGCTCTGACCGCTGACTGCTGACTGCTGGGCTCATGCGGTTATCCTTACCCCGCCTGCATCGCTAGGCGAAGCATTGCGGGCAGGTCTTGCGGTGGGCCATGCCTTGAGCCGCGAGCGGAGTCGCGGACGACTTCACCCTGACCTCTCACTGGCTTCGGCGGGAATGCAATCCCGCCCTCCGAACCTCTGACCTCCGCCTGCAACGCTTCGCGTAGCGATGCGGGCAAGTCTGCGGTGGACCTCAGGGATCTCGGCGGCAATGCAATGCCGCCCTCCGGGAGCCGACAGGTTGAAAACCTGTGCCACTTTCTCTCTGAGCACTGACCCCTGACTTCGAGACGGAGGAGGAGGCGGAGGCAGATGAACCAAGAACGACGAACCAAGAACCAAGGACGAAGAACCAAGAACTCTTCCGCTCACGGCTTTTCTGCCTCGTGGCTGAATAAAAATGCCTGCACGGCATCCATGAGCCGTGCAAACTGGCCGGGTGATTTCTGAAACGGCTCCGATGACGAACAACGACGCGCTGCGTCGGCTGCTGGGGTTTGCGCGGGGGCATTGGCGGATGGCGGCGGGGCAGATGGGGCTGGCGGTGGCGGGGACGCTGCTCATCCTGGTGTTTCCGGGGGTGGTGCGGTGGTTCATGGATGAGATCATCCCGTCGAAGAACGTGGGCGGGATCTGGCAGGCGGGGCTGCTGGCGCTGGGGGCCTTCACGGTGCGGGAGGCGCTGTTTTATGTGCGGACACGGCTGAGCTGCGCCTTTGAGCAGGCGATGATCACGGATCTGCGGGGTCAACTGCACCGGAAGATGGCGCATCTGCCGCTGCGGTGGTTTGATCATCAGACGACGGGGGATGTGATGACGCGGCTGGCGGATGATGTGCCGGCGACGCAGCGGGTGATCCTGGAAGGCATCGAGCAGGGGGCGACGGCGGTGCTGCAAATCGTGCTGACGGCGGTGGTGATGCTGGTGGTGGATGCGCGGCTGGCGCTGATCGTGATGGCACCGACGCCGCTGATCGCGGCGGGTGGGTGGATCTACAGCCGCTGGGTGTCCCCGCGGAGCACGGCGGCACGGGAGGCGACGAGCCGACTGAATGACACGCTGCATGATACGATCACGGGGATCCGGCAGGTGAAGAGCTTCACGGCGGAGGAGGCGCGGCAGGCGCAGTTCACGCTGGCGAGCGAGGATCTGAAGAAGCGGCAGACGCATCTGATGGCGGCCTGGGCGTTTTATGCGCCGTCGATGACGCTGCTGGGGAATGCGGGCCTGATCCTGCTGCTGATGGCGGGGGCGGGATGGTGCATCCGCGGAGAGATGTCGCCCGGGCAACTGATGCAGTTCATCCTGCTGGTGGGCTTTTTGTATGAACCGATCTCCCGGCTGCATGGGGTGAACCAGACGCTCATGAACGGGCTGGCAGCGGCGAAGCGGGTGTTTGCGATCCTGGACGAGAAGGACGTGGAAGACCTGGAGAGGGGACGCGAGCTGCGGGAGGTGCGGGGAGAGGTGGCGTTCCGCGAGGTGAGCTTTGGCTACCGGGAGGACCGGGAGATCCTGCATGGAATTACGTTTGAAGCGTTACCGAGGCAGACGGTGGCCTTTGTGGGGGCGACGGGGAGCGGGAAGAGCACGCTGTTTCAACTGCTGACGCGGTTCTACGAGCCGCAGAAGGGTGTGATCACGCTGGATGGGCTGCCGTTGAAGGAAGTGAGCAAGGCCTCCCTGCGCAAGGCGGTGGGATATGTAACGCAAGAGGCGTTCTTATTTGCCGGGACGGTGCGGGAGAATCTGCGCATCGGTCGCGAAAATGCGTCCGAGAATGAAATGTGGCGTGCGTTACATTTGGCCTGCGCGGAGGACTTTGTGCGGGCGATGCCGGGCGGTCTGGATGCGGAGGTGGGGGAGCGTGGCGTGCTGCTGAGCGGCGGGGAACGGCAGCGGCTGGCAATGGCGCGGGCGTTTCTGAAAGATGCGCCGGTTTTGCTGCTGGATGAGGCCACCTCGGCGGTGGATGCGAAGTCCGAGCATTTGATCCAGCAGGCTTTGGACACGCTGCGGCAGGACCGGACGTGCTTTATCATTGCTCACCGGCTGGCCACGATCACCAAGGCGGATGTGATCCATGTGATGCAGCATGGGCGGATCATTGCCAGCGGCACGCATGAGCAGCTCCAGGCGCAGAATGGGTATTACCGCGAGCTGGTGGCGCACTCGGCGCTGGCATCTGCGTGAGGGGGGAGTTCCGGGGATAGGTTCACCCCAGAGGACACGGAGGTACACAGAGTTTTTGCCAAAAGGTCAGAGAATGGAGACGAGCGAGTCCAAGCTGCCCATGCTCAGGGCGGGTTCCGTGCATAACCCTTCCCGTCTCTGTGTTCCTCCGTGATCTCTGTGGTCGAAAAGGCAGGCCGATCACGCTTCCACTGGCTGCACACATGGCACCGAAGGTCCGGTGGCCTGGGCAAAGCGGGTCTTGGACCGCACCATGAGGGTGCCGAGGCAGAAATCGGCGAGGGGGCAGACCACGTTGAAGTTCTTGTGCATGTAACGGTGGTGCAGGAGGTGATGGCCGTTGAGGCGGCGGAAGACCCAGGGCTTTTCCACGCGGCGCTGCTTGGGCAGATGCATGCACCAATGAATGTACTCATAGGTGATGTAGTAGCCGGTGATGGCGATGATGGCCCCCACGAGGAAGGCGAAGTGCCCCGTGAGCATCGAGACGGCGAGGGAGGGCAGGGAACCGAGGAGGATGAGCACGGGGCCGTTCCACCAGGCCATCGGGATGGTCTCTTTGTCCTTCTCTTGGACGAGGTGGTAGGTGTGATCGGCCTTGAAGACCTGATGATGCACCACGGCGTGGGCTTGGAAGGCATAGCGGAAGCTGCCGACGGGGCGATGCATCACAAACTTGTGGATCGACCATTCAAAGAAGGAGGCAAAAATCACATTTGCGCCGATTCCGGCGGCGCACCAAAGCAGAAGTTCGTTCATGGGGTGGGGTTCGAGGCGGTTGCCGCAGGGCTGGTTGGGCACCGGGCAGGGGCGCGATGCTGGGACAGTTCAATCTGAAAAACCAGCCCTTTTATCTAGAAACTTCGTTTCACGGCACACGGCCTCCTTTGGCATCGAAAGAATCCCTGCTACGGCTTCGTCATTTCCGCCCGCATGTCCTTCCGCCCCACCCTCGCCGCCCTTTTTGCTCTCGCTTTGCCTGCCGCTGCCCAGCCAGCTACCACGCCCGTCTTTTGGCCGGTGAAGGCTGGCCCCACCCGCGATGGCATCGTGCCTGCGGCGGATGTGGCGAAGCTGCCGCTCGAATGGGATGGGGCCACGAATAAGAACATCGCCTGGCGCACGCCGTTGGAAGGTAGCGGCCACAGCACGCCGGTGATCGGCGGGAATGTGATCTGGTTCACCGCGGCCACGGCGGATGGGAAGAAGATGTTCGTGTATGGCATCGACCGTCAGAGCGGGAAGATCCTGCATCACATCCTCCAGTTTGAAAACGAGGCTCCCGAGGAGCTCGGCAATCCGCTGAACAACTACGCCGCGCCTTCACCCGTGCTCGAAGAGGACGCGTTGTATGTCCACTTTGGCACTTACGGCACTGCCCGCCTCGATCCCGCCACGGGCAAGACCGTCTGGCAGCGTCGCGACATCAACGCCCGCCACTTTCGCGGCCCCGGCTCCTCGCCCCTCGTGCATGGTGACCTGCTGGTTTTGACCTTTGACGGCATCGACAAGCAGTTCGTGACCGCTCTGAACAAGAAGACCGGCGAGACCCTCTGGACCACGCCCCGCACCACCGACTACGGCGACCTCGACAAGGAAGGCAAGCCCACCCGCGACGGCGATATGCGCAAAGCTTACCACACGCCCGCTGTCTTCGATTTGAACGGCACGGAGGTCCTCGTCTCCGTCGGCTCCCGCGCTGCTTTTGGTTACGAAGCCAAAACCGGCAAGGAACTCTGGACGGTGCGTCACGGTGGCTTCAATGCCGCCATCCCGCCCGTGCGCCTCGGTGATCTGCTCATCCTCAACACCGGCTCCGAGCGTGCCCACACCGTCGCCATCCGCATCGACGCCAAAATGTCCGGCGACATCACCGAGAGCCACACCGTCTGGGACAAGGACAAGCGCAACGCCAGCGAAGCCTGCCCGGTGCTGCTCGACGGCACCTATTACCAGATCACCCGTGGCGGCATCCTCTCCGCCACCGATGCGAAAACCGGCAAGGACCTCTGGGACGACCGCCTTCAGGGTCGCTTCCTGCCCAGCCCCATCGTCCTCGGTGACAAGCTCCTCATCTGCAACGATCCCGGCCAGTGCTACCTCGTCAAAGCCAGCCCGGAAAAGTTTGAGGTGCTGGGCACCAACGTGATGCCCGAGATGATTACTTCCTCGCCGGTCGTGGCGGAGGGGGCTTTGTTCATCCGCACCATCGGGGCGCTGTATAAGATCGAGAAGAAGTAGGTTAGAGGTCAGCAATCAACAATCGACATTCCTCAATCGAGTATTCGATGGCTTGGAGTCGATTCACTTCCTACATCTCTGAGCGCCAACTTTCACGCATGATCGGCGAATAACCTCTCTCTCCGCCCGTCTTGAGCCTTGACCCTTGCCGGGGGAATCGTAATACACACGCCATGCGTCGTCACGTCACTCTCTTGCTGCCTGTCTTGCTTGCGATCGGTCTTGTCGTGGTGGCTTGCACCACGCCGCATGATACCAGCCGCATCCGCCGCTGGGAGTCGCGTTACAATGATAGTGCTCTCGGGCCGGTGACGCCGGATCAATTGCTGGCCGAGGCTCGTGTGAGGCTCGATCTCATCCCTGCCGGGACGGTGGGGCGGCGTTACTACCGGCCGATGGATGTGCGTTACATCACCATCCACAGCACGCAGAACTACACCGGCAATGCTTACAACCACGCCCTGGCCCTGAAACGCGGTGCCCTGCGGGCCACGAAGCGTCCGGGTGGCAATCGCATCGGTTTCCTCACCTGGCATTTCACGGTGCAGCAGGACGTGGCCGTGCAACATCTCCCCTGCCGCGAGCAGGGTGAGCACGCAGACTTCGATGGCCCTGGAAACAACTACAGCATCGGCATCGAGATGTGCGAGCATCAAGGCAATGACATCGGCCTCACCATTGACCGCACGGCCCGGCTCGCCGCGTATCTGATGCGTGCTTACAATCTCTCGCTCAGTCAGGTGAAGGGGCATTACCACTGGCCGCGCAAAGGTCTGAGCGTGCCCAACAAAGACTGCCCGCACTTCCTCATGGATCGCGGCCGCCCCGGCCCCACCTGGCAGTGGTTCCTCGGCCGCGTGCAGATGCACTACAACCGCATGCTTCCAGGGCCTGCGACACCTCTTGGCTGATCCTTTGCCATGCTGAGGCCCCTTATTTTACTGCATCTTCTGTTGGCCGTGGTTGCGGCCCAGGAAGGTGTGACTGCATCCAAAAGCGAGCGAGTCGCCACGCTGGCGGATACCCGGATCAAAGAAAGTTCCGGTCTCGCCCGCAGCCAGCGTCATGAAGGCATTTTTTGGACGACGAACGACTCCGGCGGCGAGCCATGTGTCTTCGCCATTGATCTCCAGGGCCGCACGCGGGCCAAGGTGCGCATTCAGGACGCGGCCAATTTCGATTGGGAAGATCTCGCCAGCGGTCTCGACGAGCAAAACCAGCCCGTGCTCTACATCGGCGACATCGGAGATAACCTCCACATCCGCCCGACCGTGCAGGTTTACCGCATCCCCGAGCCACCGATCTCCGCTCCAGGCGAAATCGTCCCGGAGACGATCAGCGGCCCCTCCATGCACTGGCATCTGACCTATCCCGGCGGCCCGCGAAATGCCGAGGGCCTCCTCGTGCATCCCAAGACACGCCGCCTCCATGTGATGAGCAAGGCGGAGGATGGCCGCTCCGTGCTCTACGCCTTTCCCGCCACGGTGGAACCTCTCGCTGGGGCGGATCAAGGCGCTGAAAACAAGCACAAGCCCGTCCTCCTCGAAAAGGTGGGCGTGGTGGGCTTTCCTGGCCACGAGCGAGTGGGGAAGCGGCCCACGGATGACCGCCTCTGCACCGGCGCGGCCTTCTCTCCTGATGGCACACGTCTGGCCGCCAGCACCTACAGCAGCCTCTACGAGTGGCAGCTCCCAGAAGGTAAACCCACCGCCGAAGCTCTCGCGGCCAAGCCAGTGCGGCTCGTCCCAGATCTCCTCCGGCAGCTCGAAGCCATCACCTACGATGCCGATGGCCGCACCCTCTGGCTCACCAGTGAGCACCTCCCCACGCCGCTGGTTCGGGTGAGCCGCTGAGGGGGGGCAGGGGAAAGAGGGCCGAGAAATTTCGGGAAGGGAGATGACGTGACAAAGTTTTATCTTGCACTCAGTTCACTTAATATGGTAATTATCAAATTAGGTTAACTTTCAGCTTCTGATGAACTCCAAGCCATCTCTCCTCTCCTCCCCCAAAGCCACTCAGGCAGCCCTCGCCGCCATTTTGCTGCTCTCAGGCTTCTGCTCCCTGGTTTACCAGACGGTCTGGCTGCGGGAATTCCGCCTCGTCTTTGGCGGAGCGGCTCCGGCAGCGGCGGCAGTCGTGGCGGTGTTCATGGCGGGCCTCGGCTTCGGCGGAAAATTCTTCGGCGGCTGGGTGGAGAAGGTCGGCAGGCCGTTTCGCTTCTATGCACGCCTCGAAATCGGCATCGCCCTGGCCGCGATGGCCTCGCCCGTGATGCTGGGGCTGGCCCGGACGCTCTATTTGAAGACCGGCGGCACGGCTGGCATGGGCCTCGGAGCCGCCACCTGCCTGCAACTGCTCATGACGGCCCTCGTGCTCGGCCTTCCGTGCTTCCTCATGGGCGGCACCTTGCCTGCCGCGATGAAATTTGCCCAGCGTGACGATGATCCGCGCCGCTCGATCACCGCCTTCTTTTACGGCATCAACATCGCCGGAGCCGTTAGCGGCGCTCTTTTGAGCACCTTTTGGCTGCTGCCGAACGTGGGAAACCGCAGCACGCTCATCATCGCCGTGCTGGCAAATCTCGTCATCGCCCTCGTGGCTGGGCTGATCTCGATGCGGGAGGAAAAAGAACCGCGTGAGACCGCACCCGCCGTCGAAATCGAGGAAGAAATCGTCACCGCGAAGGCACCCACGCCCTTCGTGCTCGCGGCGGCCTTCATGAGCGGCTTCACCTTCTTCGTCGTCGAGCTGGTGTGGTATCGCATGTCCACGCCGCTGCTCGGCGGCTCAGTGTATGGCTTTGGCCTCGTGTTGTGCGTGGTGCTCGCGGGCATGGGCCTCGGCGGTCTGCTTTACTCGATGATCTTGAAAAAGGCGGAACCGAGCATCGCGGGATTCACCTTGGTTTCGGCTCTGCAAGCCTTCGCGGTGCTGCTGCCGTGGGCGCTGGGAGATCGCATCGCACACCTCGCTCTCGTCATGAACAACAGCCTCCGCGCCCTCGGCCTCGTCGAGATGGCCGCAGGCTGGGCGGTGGTGATGGGGCTGCTGGCCTTCCTGCCCTCGCTGCTCAGTGGCATTCAGTTTCCGCTCCTCGTGTCCTTGCTCGGTCGCGGCAATGTCGGCGTCGGCCGCCAGCTCGGGCGGGCTTATCTTTGGAATACATTCGGCTCCATCTCCGGCTCATTGCTCGGCGGTTTCGTGCTCGTGCCGCTCATGGGACTGGTGAATTGCTGGCTCGTGATCGGCTTGCTCATCGCCATGATGTCCGCCGCTTCGCTGTGGATTCAGAGCGGCGGTGTCAAAGCCTCGCAGCAGTCCGTTTTGACCCTGCTCGGCCAAAGCAAGCTCGCCACCGCCGGGCTCGCCGCCTGCCTGGCCCTTGCCCTGCTCGCTCAAGGCCCCACCGCCGTCTGGCAGCACTCGCCCATCGGCTACGGACGTGTGAAGGATAATATCACCACGCCTCTCGGCCTCGAAACGTGGCAGCGTGAGACACGCCGCAGCATCGTCTCCGCCTACGATGGCCGTGAAACGACGGTCGCCGTGGTTGGCGGCACGCAGTATTGCTTTTTGACCAATGGCAAAAGCGATGGCTCCGCCGTGAGTGATGCCGGCACGCAGGTCATGCTCGGCATCGTCGGTGCCATATTGCATCCGAACCCGCGCAACGCCTGCGTCGTCGGGCTCGGCACGGGAACGACCTCCGGCTGGCTCGCGGATGTGCCCGGCATGCAGCGGGTGGACACGCTGGAACTCGAAGAAGAGATCCGCAAAGTGGCTGAATACTTCGAACCCGTGACTCGGAATGCCATGAAGCATCCTCGTGTGAACAACATCACCGGCGATGCCCGCGAGTTCCTCCTCACCAAGGGCGAAAACTACGATCTCATCGTCTCCGAACCCTCCAATCCATGCCGTGCCGGCGTGGCAAACCTCTACACTCGCGAGTTCTACGAAAACGCCAGCCAGCGCCTTACTCATGACGGTATCTTCTGCCAGTGGCTGCAAGGTTACGAGGTCGATCCAGACACCATCAGCACGGTCATCGCCACACTGCACTCCGTTTTCCCCAAGGTCGAAGTGTGGTCCACGCAGGCCACCGATATGCTGCTGGTCTGCTCCAAGGAAAACAAGCCCTGGCCGCTCGCCTCCATCCGCCAGCGCATCCAGATGAACCCCATGAAAGAAGCGCTCAACCGCTTCTGGGAAACGGATAGCGCCGAGGGCTTCCTCGCGAGCTGCCTGGCCAATGCGGACTACTGCGCGGCCCTGGCCTTAAACACGGACCTACCGGTGAACTCCGATGACATGAATCGGCTTGAGTTCAGCTTTGCACTCAGCGTGGCAAAGGAAACCAACTGCCCTTACGACCTCACCAAGGCCGCCACCGCCGTCGCCTGCCAGATGGCAAAAGTCGATGGGCAGATCGATACGTTGCGCTACTCCGCCGAGCGCATGCACCTGCCCGGGCGTCTTTGGAAATCCGCCAACAGCAGCGTGCTGCCAGGTAACACGCCCGCCGAAATCGTGGACCGCATCAAGGTGCTCAAAGCTTACTTAAAGAACGACTTCGCCACCTATCTGAAGGCTCCAGCACCCGCCGTTTCCGTTTGGGCGGATCAATGGCACACCGCGCTCGCCAAGGCCTGCATGGGCGCTGCCGATGCGGAGGCTGCCATCGCCAAAATCGAGCCTGTCATGCCGCTCGAAGCCCAATTCCTCCGCGCCATCTGTGCGGACGAACGACGCCAGTCCGTCGAATATGTGAAGCACCTCCAAAAGGGATTCGAGATGCTGCAAAAGTCACCTTGGTGCCAAATCCATCTCGTCACTCGATCTCTGAAATCACTGCCCATCATCGCGAAAGAACGCTTTAGCGTGACGGAGCAAGATCTGGCCAAACTTTTCAACATTCTCGGTGCTAAGTATCCGGTGGATATCGTTCTGGGAGTGCGCCACGCAGCCCGCATCGAAATGGCGATGCATCTGCCTATTGAAGCGCAGCTATCCGCCGTGAAAAGCCTCGGCACGCCCTTCCCTTGGCATCCGCGCGCCCTTGTCCTCCGGGCTAACGCCTTTCTTCAATCCAACGATCCTCGTGCTGACGAAGCCATGGCCGATTTGAATCGCTTCGTGGCTCAAGGTGGCAAGATCGGCGGTGAAACACCACCTTTCGTGATCCCCTCCATCCTGGAAATGCTCGAAAAGAAGCCCGCCCAAGCTGAGCCGATGGTGCTCAGCACGCAGCCATCGGCCAAGTAAGCGGCTTACGAAGCGCTGAGGTCTTTGTTGTAAAAGACCTTCACGAACTTCATGCCCTTCTTCTCGTCGTAGCCGCGTTCGAGCACCGGCTGGTCATCCGTGGTGGCGGGTTTGATGTGGATTTCGACGCCGGTGTCGAGCTTCAGCACGGCGGCGATGCGCTTCTTAGCCTTGGTGACATCCTTTTGGGAGATTTCGAAGCTCGTTTCCAAGGCCTGGCCTTGCTCCTCCTCAATGCGGGCTTTGTGCTCGCCGAAGCGACTGATGGTATCCGCGTCCTTGAGCACCTCGCGTTCAAACTCCTCAAGCTGGAAAGTCTCGCGCTGCTCGAAGTAATCGAGCGCGTCCTTCGCTGCGGTGGCGGCTTCCCAGGGCGGCGTGTCGTCCTCCTCGCTTTCGGTGGGCTTTTTCTCCTCCAGGAAGGAGACGGCCATCTTCGCATACGCATTCGTGAGGAAGGCGGCATCCGGCACGGCCTCAACGCCGAGGAATTCTCGCACCCAGAAGCGAGTGTCCGCGCCGCCGCGATCAAAGGTGAGGATGTAGTAACCCTTCTCCGACCAGTAATCGAGGATCAGGCAGCCTTTGTCGATCTTGTCGGGATTGATGCCCTGCTCGGTGGAGAGGCGCAGATCGCCATTGCGGGCGGTGATCGTGAGGAAAGGCGTGACGCTGTCTGATTTCAGAATGCAGAGGCCATTCACCAGCTCGCCCTCGATGTGAATCTCCTTCAACAGCGCGATGCAGAGATCGCCGGCTTTGATGTTGGGGTGGTTGGACTTGGCGTAGAGTCGGCGGGCGATCTCGATGCCGCGTTCGAGCAGATTCGCCTCGCCCGCGAAAATGGCTTTGGCGCAGGTGTTTACCTCGTGCTGATCGAGCGAGGCATGGTGCGTGAAGCGATGCCCGATGAGGTTCTTGAATGGCTTCACAAACAAAGCTGTAAGCGCCTCCTGGTCCTTCTCCGCGATCTCAAAGACCTCCTTCGAGGTTTGCAGCGGCTCCTCACGCAGAGGATTGCCGATTTTGGCGAGGACGGCCTTCGTGGCGGTGGCGGTGTTGAGACGGAGCTTGATGGACATGCGGGCCGCGGAGGCTAGCGAGCATGGAGGAGGTGCAAGCTGGAGTTTGGGGGATCAGAGATCAGAGGTGAGAAGGAAGCCCCTGACTGGCAACGAGTGCGGACAAGGCATGTCCGAATATCTCACCTATACCACTCCCTACCTGCCAAAGTGTTTGCCGCAAAGGGGCGTAGGAGCAGAGGACGCAGAGATGAAAACTGAAGGAAGTCTTTGCGTCCTCTGCCTCTTTGCCCCTCTGCGGCCAAAACGAGTGTGAGAAAGGCAGGCTTCTTTGGTGAGGGGTGGCGTGCGCCCCTGTTGAGCAGGCGAATGCACAGACTTTCTGGATGTCCTCATCCCTCATACGGCATCCACCAGGCTTTGAGCCATTCGGTGGTGGTGCGTTTGAAGCCGCGTTTGAGGAGGCGCTGTTCCATATCGGTGAGGTGGGCGGCGCCGTAGAAGATGGCGAGGCGCTTTTTGCCGGCGGCGAGCTGTTTATCAAGGACTTCAAAGGCCACGCGGTTGCGCTCGCCGACGATGACGGTGCCTTCGCCTTCCTCCACGCCGCTCATGAGCTTCTCCACCTCGTCGAACTGCGACGCCATGCCGCGTTTCAGTTCGAGCGAGCCGTCTTTGCTCATCAGAATGCGAAACAAGGTGGCGAGCGCCGCTGCCTCGGAATCTGCCTCCGCATCGTCTCCGGCGGCTGCCTGCTGGGCCTGCCAGAGCTTCAGGTAGAGCTTGAGGAAGCTTTCCTGCTTCTTCTCGCGGGTGTCGTGAAACTGCGAGGAGGTCATGTCGGCATGGACAAAGTTCTTCGCGGCATAGTCGATGCCTTCGAGCTGGCCGTGGAGCTTCAGCGTGTCGCGCATGAAGGTCTGCATGGTGCCCACCCATTGCAGGCTGCCGCTGCCACCACCGGGCTTCATCTGCTCCTTTTTGCGTTCGCTCATCGGCGGGCCGACGAGTTCATAAAGCACGGCGTCGTAGCTGCGGAAGCGGACGTTGAGCGCATCGTAGTAGCTTTTGTCGGCGATGTGAATGGCTCCGACGAGATCGACGACGACCTTCTGAGGCGATTCAAAGCGCACGATGGCCGTTTCGAGGCTGTCGCCTTCATCCCCCTCGACGAAGCGCACATAATCGGTGGCTGCCTTCGCTGGCTCAGCAGCCGAAATCATGCCCGAGAGAGGCAGGCAGCACAAAAGGACAGCGAGGAGCTTCATGAGGCTTATTGGAAGAGCCGCTCGAAGAACTGCTTCATCTCCTCCCACGAGGCTTTGTCGGCGGATTCGTTGTAGGCCGCCCCTTTGCTGTTGTCATTGCCAGCGGCCTTTTGGGTGAAGGCATGCACGGCACCGGGATACTGGACGAGTTTGAAATCGACGCCGGCGTCCTTCATCTCCTGCTCAAAGGCAGCGAGGTCTTTGGCGGGCACGAAGGGATCGTCCGCCCCGTGGAGGGCGAGGACCTTGCCTTTGATGTTTTTGCCATCGGCCGGGGCAGGGGAATCAAGGCCGCCGTGGAAGCTGACGACGCCCTTCACCATGGCTCCGCTGCGGGCCAGTTCGATGACGCCGGTGCCGCCGAAGCAGTAACCGATGGCGGCGATCTGGGTGGGGTCGGCCTGCGGGGTTTTGCGGAGCTGCTCCAGCCCGGCGAGAAGGCGCTCGCGGTAGAGTTTGCGGTCGGTTTTGTATTTCCCGGCCTCTTTGCCGGACTCCGGCGGCTGCGGGCGGATGCCTTTACCGTAGATGTCGGCCACAAACACATTGTAACCAAGCTCCGCGAGCATCTTGGCCCGCATTTTCTCGTTTTCGCTCACGCCGGTCCACTGGTGAATGATGAGCACGGAGGGCAGTTTGCCGGTTTGGGTGCTTTCCACGACGTGCAGGCCCTCGCAGGTCGCGCCGCCGGTGGTGTATTCGACGGCAGTCGTGGTGATCTCAGCCCGCAGGGCGGTGGCAACGAAGAGGAGTAAGGATAGGAAGGCGCGTAGTTTCATCCGGGAGCGAGCTTAGGCCGCCTTTTTGCAGGCTCAACCCTCTACTTTGTCGTCATTACGAAGACACCGTTCCATTCCGTGGGCGGGCTGGAGGCGAGTTGTGTGCAGCGGGTGAGGAAGACCTGCGTGAGTTTATCATCCAAACCAAGGTCGCAGGCTCGTTGGAAGGCGGTGGCGGCCTCGGTGAAGCGTCCGGCGCGGTAGTGCGTCATGCCTTCATCATACGGTTGGAGTCCAGGAGGCACCGGCATGTCGGCAGAGCCGAGGACGGTGAAGATCTCGATGGGCTTGGCCTTGCCCTTCACGGCGATCAAATCGACGCGGCGGCAGAGAAAGAGGTCCTTCACATGCGGATGCACGGTTTCGCTGATGAGGAGGTCAATCTCGTATTGCTTGGTGACGCCTTCGAGACGGGAGGCGAGGTTCACCGAATCGCCGATGACGGTGAGGTCCATCTTTTCGTAGAGACCGGCGGAGCCGATGTTGCCGACCACGACATTGCCCTGATGGATGCCCATGCCGATGCGCAGGCCGGTCATGCCACGGGCCTGCCAGCCGATGTTTTGCTCGGCGAGCACTTTCCGCATGTGGAGGGCGTTTTCGACGGCTGCGATGGCATCTTCGCGGCAGCCTTCCTCGCTTGGTTGGGCACGCGTGCTGCCCCACAAGGCCATGACGGCATCGCCGATGAATTTATCCACCAGTCCGCGATGCTGGAAAACGCAGGCGACCATGCCGGTGAGGTATTCATTGAGCAGTTTGACCACTTCCGAGGGTGAAAGCTTCTCGGAGATGCTGGTGAAGCCGCGGATGTCGGAGAAGAACATGGTCACGCGTCGCTCCACGCCGCCGAGCGTGGTGTAGAGGCCCTCGTGATCGGCCATCATTTCCTTCACCAGTTCGGGCGAGGTGTAGCGGGCGAGAAAATGGCGCAGCTTGCTCTTTTCGCGGAGTTGCAGCACCCACACGCCGGTGAGGCCGCTGCCTCCACATAAGCCGATGCCGATGATGAAGGGCTGCGCGGCGGCCTCGATGCTGGCGAGATCAAACAGCAGCCCGGAAAGCCCATGCACAGCCAGGCATGCCAGGGCGAGGCCACCGACGCACAGCAGCGGCTGGCGGACAAAACGCACGAGCAGCCAGGCGACGCCTGCCGCACTGAGCAGCGCCGCCCAGCGCATCCATTCCGGCATCGGCGTGACGAAGGATTTTCTGAGCAAGGCGGTGAGTGCCTGCGCATGAATTTGCACGCCGGGCAGGTGACCGAGCGTTGTATCCTGAAGGTCCTGCAAATCGCTGGCGATGGCACCGATGAGCACCGTTTTACCACGGAAGATCTCGCCATTGGCCAGGTTTGCCTTCCACAGCTCAGGGACGAAGAGCTGGAAGAGAGACACCGGTGGGTAGGAGGCGGGATCGGCAAAGCGGATGCGTGAGTTGTGAGGCAGGTCGAGCAGGGAATCCGGCTGCATGTTTCGGGCCATCACATAGGCGGCGGATGGCAGGGATCGCTCTCCGGCTTCGCCGACGACCTCGCGGCCGCTTTGCAGTGCCTCGGCCTCAGAGGCGGTGATCTGCCAGTGAAAGGTGCGGATACGCTCGTCCGAATCGGGCCAGAGCGTGAGCACGCCAGTGTTCGCCGTATCGGGCTGCGAACCGGTGAGGGTGGTCGCCGGAAGCACTCGCTGTGTGACGATGGCCTGCCCGACCTGCGAGTCCTCGAATTTCATGCCGAGCACGACTTTGCCGCGATGGCGTTCGAGGGCCTCACGCAGCAGGCGGTCGTTTTCAGGATCTTCGGAAGGGCTTTTGAAGGTGATGTCGAGAAAGACCTGATGTGCGCCCGCCTCGAAAAGCTTGTCGAGCACCTGCGCCCACACACGACGCGGCCAGGGCCATTGCTTTTGCATCGCTTGCAGGGCAGGGGAGGCGGCGATGTCCTCAGGCCAGGCGGATTCCAGCGTGAGGCTGGCATCATCAATGCCGAGCACGACGATGTCGGAGCGGGCGGGTGTTTTGGCTCCGGCCTGATGAAAGCCATCGAGCGTGAGACGCTCACGACGCAGCAGCATCGAACGTGTGGAGGGCCAGCAATAGGCGGCGGCCAGAATCACCCAGGCGGCGATGATGAGCAGCGGCACCAAGCGTGCCTCGAAGGTCTCGGCATGCGAGACCTTGGCTGAATCGTTTGATGGGCCGATGGCGCTCATGCTTTGGAAAACGGGTTTCAAAGACGCCGCCGCATGGCGAGAGCCTCTCGCTGCCGAGGAGCATCACCAGCTTGCTTGGCGGCTTCCAAGGCGAGCTGTGCATAGCGTTGTGTCTGATCGCCACGACCGATGTGCCGCGAAGCACGAGCGAGACCGAGCCAGTCATCGGCCACGAGATGCTGACGCGAGGCGGCTTGATCGAGTGGGATGGCTTTTTCATACCAGCGAGCCGCTTCCGCGTGCTCGCCGAGCAATTCAGCGGCACGGGCCTGATAGCGGGCGGCATCCGCCTGCTCCATGACATCGCCTTTCGCGGCTCGCCAGGCTTTGCGGGCCATGCTGGCGGCCTCCGAGGGATGGCCTTGGGCGAGGAGGAGCTTCGCTCGAAGGTTCAGCAACCGAGAGCCGCCAGAACTGGCCTCGTCGCGATCCAGCAGCGCGAGGGCTTCCGCGAGGCGGCCCTCATCCAGAAGCATGTGCGCCTTCAGCCAACCTGCCTCGGCGAGCAGTTCACGAGTCTCGCGATCGAACCGGCTCGTGACCGCACTGCCGAGCTGACGATCCAGTTCCGCGAGGCTTTGCCGAGCAGCGGCATTCTGACCGGCGGTGTGCTGTACGACGGCCAGATTGACGAGGTTGCGAAGGATGCCGGGCGTGTGCTTGGCATTGAGATGAAGATCGAGTGCAGCTCGGTATCCCTGCATCGCTGCGCTGTGGTTGCCGGCACGAAAGGCGGTCTCCGCTTCCTGGGACCACGTCAAAGCCTCCGCCTGAGCGGGCGGCAGGGATTTGGAGGGCGAGTAACACGCCAAGCCACCGATGCCGGGCAGGGCGAGAAGTGCCAAACGAAGCAAGAGGAAGCGTTCAGGGCTCATTGGGCAGACGCAGAAGGTTTTCTTTCTTTTTTGGCACGCCCTGGCTCACCGGCCAGATGCCTTTGATGGAATTGAGCACCTCATCGGCATTGCGGAGCGTTTCGGTGCCTTTGCGGATGAGCTTGGGCAGCTCGGGAGCGGATTCGGTGATGGCCCGGTCGAGCTTTCCCACGGCGCTCTGGAGCGTGGTGACGCCTTCACCCATGCGAGTGACGAGAGGCGGTAGGTCTTGGTTCAGAGTCTGCGTGAGCTTCTCGAAGTGGCTGAGAGATTTCCAAAGCTCGGCGTCGGGTTTGTTGAGCTGGGTGAAGAGGTTCGTGCCCTGCTGAGTGGCCTGATGAATGTCCTTCATGATTTGCGGCATGTCGGTTTTCAAGGCATCCGCCGTCACACGGAGACCGGAGAGCATGACTTTGAAGTCGCCTTTGGGATCGTTGAGGAAGGAGATGATCTCGCGGGTCTCGATAACAGCAGGCCGGATCTCGTCTTTGAGGCTTTCCATGAGTGTGCTGATGGATTTCTCCGGGCTGAGAGGCAGCGTGTCTCCTTCCTTCAATTCCGGCGTGGAAGGCGTGCCGGCCGTCACGTCGATAAAACGATCGCCGATGAGGCTCTCACTGGCGATGGCGGCCTTCGAGTCTGCTCGCAGGAAGTGGGCGTATTCGCTGAAAACCTCCAAAGTGACCCGCACACGGTTTTCACCCTCCAATTCGACGTTTCCCACTTTTCCGATGCGGAAGCCGCTGAGTCGTGCGGCCATGCCTTTATGCACGCCCTGACTGCTGGCGGCGATGAGATCAATGTGCCGAGAAGAGCGGAAAATCTCCTGCTTCCAGATGACGAAGGCCACGAGGCTGAGAAACCCTGCCACGGCGAGGAAGATGAAAAAACGGGCACGAGTCTCGACGAGGTGAAATCGAGGGTCGGTATTGCGCAGGAACTTCATGGTGTGGGGTCCTCCAGTTGAATCATCCAGCCGGGGCGGAGGCGCAGCAATGTCGAATCCCCGCTCTCGATTGCGCCGCGATGCACCAGCAGCACGGCGAGCTTCGGTTGCTGCTCGCGCATCCATTCCAGCATGGCCAGCAGACGCTCCAAGGCCTCGCCATCGAGGTCATCGAGCAAAAACTCCGTCACGAGCAGTCGTGGACGTGAAACAGCGCAGCGGATGAGGCTGCCCATGCGCACGCCGTAGCCGCTGAGGGTGTCCGGCAGGGCAAAGAGCCGCGTTTGCATCCACTCGGCTTTGTTGGGCAGGCGGTCGAGCGCCTCGCCGAGCCGTTGCTCGACCTCATCGGGTGTGGCGTTCTGGTGAAACAGAGCGGGTAGGCAGAGGTTTTCCCAGACCTTGAGATTGCTCACGAGGCCACCACCCGCATGCCCCACCTCGGCGAGCAGGGCGAGACGCTTGCTTTCCGGCCAGTCGTAAAGGCTTTGGCCCAGCAGCCGCACCTCGCCCTCCTCCGGCACCGCGAGTCCCATCAGGGTGTCCACGAACGCACGGCCTTGTTCGATGCTGCTCACGGTGACAACGCCGAGCGAACCTGCCTCAAGGCTCAGTTCCCCGCACCGAAAGGTGGCGGTAAGCACGCGGCTCATGCTGGCGAGAGTTTCAGTCATGCATTTTCAAAGGGTGAGCAGGGCAAAGAAGACATCCGTGGTGAGCAGCAGGATAAAGCCGCGCATCACCGCCAGCTCCGCCGCCTGCGGAATCCAGATACGGCTCGGCGGCACATAAATGCCGCTGGAGCAGGCGGTGGCGGCGATCACGAGGCCGAAGCAGGTGTTCTTGGTGACGGAGAGCAGCAGCTCCTGCACGGTGAACGAACGGATGAGGGCCTGATAGTAGGGGCCGAGGTCGATCTCGACGATCATCGAGGCCAGTGCCGGTCCCATTCCTGCCACGATGACCTGAAAATAGAAAATGAGCACCGGCACCGCCACCGCACAGCCGACCACACGCGGCACGAGCAGGTATTCTCCCGGATCGATGCCCATCAGGTAAAGGCCGCGAATCTCGCCCTGCACCTTCATGGCTGCCAGCTCACTGGCGATGGCTGCGCCGCTGCGCCCCAGCACGATGAAGGCCGTGAAAAGCGGCGCAAACTCCCGCAGCACCACGAGCTTCAGCATCTTCACATTCAGCTCGATGCCGCTGCCGAGCAGTGCCCGCAATTGCGTCTCCATCGTGAGCCCGATGGCTACGGCGGCAAAGGAAGCAGGCAGCAGTGCCTGGATGCCGGTGAAGTAGATTTGCTTGAACGTCACCTCCATCACCGGGCGACGGCGCAGAGCGTCCAAATGCGTGAGCGCATGTACCAGGATGCCCGCCGTCAGTTGGAAGAACGAGATGATCGAACCAAGGACATGGGTCTGGGCGAGGCGCATCGGTTGTGACCTTACATAACGCCGTTTGAAGTCGTCTGATATGCCAAACGTGGCAGTCACTGTCCCGGCGTTGTGCTTTGAGGCAGGCAGCACAAGATCGGAGCGGCAATGGGTGTTGCGTTGTTGCAGGCAGTTGATTGGCTGCCTTTGAGACCAACCTCTTATGAATACCCCTCACCCTTTGAAATTCATCCTGCTGGTTCTGAGCCTCGCTCTGGCAGGCGCTGCCACCGCTCAAACGGTGCTCGATCCCTCCCGTGCCGCCGATGCCACGCGTCACAGCATCGGGGCTGCTCTAGGCAGTCCCTCCACCGCTCCCGAATCTCCCGGCGATGATGACCTCGGCGACCAGGTGATCCTTTCCAACAACGAAAAGTCCACGTCCTTTACCGCCTGGCTCGATAGCAGCCTCTACTGGACGGATAACGCCTTTAATGTTGGCGGCGTGAAGACGGAGGATTGGTTCTATGTCGGCGGGGTGAATGTCTCCTGGCAAAAGCCGATCGGCGGGCGCTTCTACGCAGATGCGTATGTCGGCCAGCACTGGTATCGCTACGAGACGGATACCCGACTGAACTACGACATGGGTGAGGCTCGGTTTGGCGTGCTCGCCGTGATGCCGGAGCTGCGAAATGCGGTGCTCTCCATGCATTACGGCTACCAGCGCATCACCGATGGCATCGACAACGAGGAGCTCTACGAAGCGCATTTGATCCGCCTCGGCATTCAGAAGACCTTTCTCATCGACCCGCGAAACAGCGTGGCGGTGGCCTTTGCCAGCACCTTTGCCGCTGGCACCTCGCCGCAGTTGCTCCAGCGCCATGAGCATGCGCTGCAACTGGCCTACAACCTCAAGCTCGCCTCCAAGTGGCATCTCTCCACGAGCTATCGGCTGGCCTACTTTGACTACATCAACTTCCAAGGCCGCGAGGACTGGTATCAAAACCTGGGCGTCTCGCTCAACTACCTGCCAACGGATAACTTCGAGATCAGCCTCGGCTACTACTTTGCCGTCAACAGCAGCAACAACAGCTACTTTGACTACCAGACGCAGCTCGGCGGCCTCAGCATCGCTGGCAAGATTCGTTTTTAACTCCTCCAAGCCATGAAAACCATTCAACGACTCCTTCTGCTAGCCTTTCTGACCACGGCGCTGACCGCAGCCGATTTCGATTTGGCGGAAATCACCAAGGTGCATCGCGAAGTGAAAGTGCTCAAAGCCAACGCCGCTCCACGAACTGCCAGCGAGGGCCTCCAGATCAAACCCGTCACCTCCATCTCCACCGGCGCTGAATCCCGTGCTGAGCTGCGCTTTCCTGACCAGACGCTCACCCGGCTCGGGGCCAATTCGCGTTTCACCCTGCGTGGAGAATCCCGCACGCTCGATCTCGATCGTGGCGTCATGATGGTGCAGGTGCCGAAGAAGCAGGGCGGGGCGCATATCCGCACCGCAGGTGTCACCGCCGCCGTGACGGGCACCACGGTGCTGATCGAGTATCATCCGGGCGGTGTCGTGAAGCTCATCGTCATTGAGGGGGAGTGCGTACTCTCCTTGAATCGAGACCGAAGCGAATTCCAAACTCTCCGTGCCGGGCAGATGATCACCATGCAGGACGGCGCGGCCACCATTCCAGGACCTCAAAACATCGACCTCAACCGGCTTTTGCAAAGCTCACGGCTCATCAGCGCGAACGATCCCACGCAGCCGAACCAGCAGCAGATCCAAAACGCCGTGCAAATGCAGCAGCAGCTCATCTCCCACGGCGATCTGCTCAATGGAGGCGTCGTTTTACAAAATCCCGGCATCACCGTGGGCCTGACGAACAACACGACCTCCAACGTCGTCACGCCACCTCCCGCTGAGCCAGCTCATGGCCATGTGGAGCCCGGCATGCCGCCGCCGTGACGAGCCCAGCTGAATCCAAAAGCTGTGTGAGAGCGGAAAACATGCCTGCCGATTGGCAGAAAGGCCCGGATTTCCGCTTTCGTTTTGTCCGCCCCCTCTAAACTCCGCCTCCCAATCAAAAAACACCACCATGACGCCCGAAGAAGCCAAAGCCCAGCTCGACAACCAGGTCCGCGAAATCATCAACTGGCACTTCTCGCCGGAAACCGGCTGCCCGTTCTGGCTGGAGTGGGCGAAGAAGAATTTCGACCCACGCGGCGTGGTGAACAACTATGAGGACATCATCGCGAAGTTTGACCACTTTCAGGACGAGTACCTCCGCGACCTCCAGCCTGAGGTTTGGGTGCCTAAAGCCTTTGAAGGCAAGCCCTTCAACATTTTCGAGACTGGCGGCACCACCGGCATGCCCAAGCAGCGCATCGGCTGGAACGACTTCCGCGTCGATTACGAAGAATTCAGCCACAAACTCGCCGACGAGCATTTCCCGAAGGGCAAAAGCTGGATCATGGTCGGCCCCACCGGCCCGCGTCGTCTGCGCCTCGCCGTGGAGCACCTCGCAAACTATCGTGGCAGCTCCTGCTACTTCGTCGATCTCGATCCCCGCTTCGTGAAGAAGGTCATTTCGAACAAGCAGTTCGATGTGGCCCGTCAATACATGGATCACGCCGTCGATCAGGCCGTGCTGCTGCTGAAAAATCGCCGCATTAGCGCCATCTTCACCACGCCGAAGCTCCTCGAAGCGCTCGCTGAAAAAGTCGATCTCTATGCCGTCGGCATTCGCGGCTGCTTCGTCGGTGGCACCACCATGACGCCGCAGTATGTGCGCTTCATTGTGGAAGAAGTCCTCGAAGGCAAAATCGGCTTCTACCCGACCTACGGTAACACTTTGATGGGTCTCGCCGCCAGCGTGCCACTCACACCGGAAGACAATTTCTCCATCACTTACTTCGCTCCGCAGCCACGTGCGGTGCTGCGCATCGTGAACCCGAACGCCACCAACGAAACCGTCGATTACGACGCCTGGGGCCGTGTCGAGCTCACCACGCTCACCAAAGAGTTCTTCATGCCCCGCTTCCTCGAACGCGACGAAGCCATGCGCCGCAAACCCCGCGCCCCCTACGCCTGGGACGGCGTCGCCGACGTCCGCCCCTTCGGTGCGATGGAGAAGACCATTGTTGAGGGCGTGTATTGAGTTAGACTCCGATCATGGAACCTGTCACGCTGGCGCGAAAACTCGGCACCACGGCTCATCTGTCGTGTTTGAGGCAAAGCGCTAAGCGTGTGGGGTTGGTGACAGAAAATGACCTCATTGACGAGGCTGTGGCACGAGGCTGTTTTCACTACATGCAGCACATCGGTCATCCGCCAGCGCAGCGGGTCAGCGAGGCAGAATTCTCCAATGAGAAACTGGCACTCGCCCTGCTGAGCATTGCCAATCCGTATGAACCGTGGCTCATCCGCGTGGGGGCGATGCTGCTCAGCCATCCAGGCTGCGATGTGCGCAAGCTAGCCCTCTATGCGAAATACGAGCGCAGCGAGGTCATCGTTCGCGAGATCGCTCTCGCTGGCATCCGCTACGAGCCAGAGAACGAGTATTGGAAACAGTTGCTCGCCTTGCTTCCAGAAACAGCTCCGCCCAAAAGTGGTGTCATGCCACACCACACGCGGTTTGTCTCCATGCCGGGCATTGTGGGGCCGAATCGCAAGACCGGAGCCACCACCTGGCTGCGTCCGCACAAACCCGCCGGTCTTGGTTATGCCGCCTGACACTGACAATCCCACGCACATCCTGCTGGAGTTGGATTCAAGGCTGAATCATGCGGTGGAGCTGACTTTGATTGGGAAGTCGGCCATCTGGCTCGGTTACGACGATCCACCGGCAGGATATGGCGTCACTACTGATGTGGACACAGTCGTGCCTGCTGAATATTCCGAGGTCATGGATCACGACCTTGCCTTTTGGGATTCACTCAAGGAGGCAAACACCGCGCTTGAGCCGTTCAGGCTCTACCTTTCGCATATTTTCGAGCAGAGTTCGGTTTTCCTTCGCGCAGATTGGGCATGCCACCGTATCCGTCTGGTTCGTCCGGTTACTCAGCATCTTGTTCTCTTTCGTCCCGCAACGCTCGACCTCATCTTGACCAAAATGATGCGTGGAGATGACCCGCAGCACATGGAGGAGATTCAGTGGATGATCCGCAAAGATCATGTCTCCCGAAAGGACATGACTGCCTGCCTTGATGAGGCTGTGATCCCAGATGACGACCCCGTTTGGCAGGAGCTATTCCAGCAGGCAAAAACCGTCGTTCTCGCCATGTCGTATGAATCCTGATTGCGCCGACGTTTAGCCCGCTCCAAATCACAAATCCCAACTCAAACCAAAAATAGATGTCCATCCCCCATCTCCCCGCTCTCCGCAAAGGTCGTCCGTATGAGTCGCTCGATAAGGCTCAGGTCAAAGATCACAAATCCGGCGAAATTTGCGCCGAAATCAGCCAGGTGAATGCTGGCATCGTGCGCAAGGACCTCGCGAAGATCGGTGAGGCTCGGGCGGCGTTGAAGAAGTTCACCGTCGAGCAGCTCATCGAGATCACCGCAAAGGCGGGCGAGCTTTTCCTCAATGGCACGCTGCCACTCGGCGACAAAGGCCACACGCAGACGCCGCAGGAATATGTGGCCACGCTTTCACGCACCAGCGGCCTGCCGCATGTCATGGTGAAGCGAAACATGGCCAAGCTGCACTTTGCGCTGACGAACATGAAAATGATCCTCAATGGCCTCACTCGCGGCCTCGACCTGAGCATCATAGATCGCGGTTTTGGCACGCAGTCCGGCTGCCCAGTGTCCTATTTCCCGACGACGAAGTCTCTGGGCCTCGTTATGCCTTCGAACTCACCTGCGGTGAATTCGCTGTGGTTGCCTGCCATCGCGCTGAAGATCCCCGTGGTCATCAAACCGGGCCGCGAGGAGCCGTGGACGCCGTTTCGCCTCATTCAGGCCTTCATCGCCGCTGGCGCACCGCCAGAGGCCTTTGGCTTCTACCCGACCGATCACGAAGGCAGCGGCGAAGTCGTCAAACTCAGCGGCCGCAACCTCGTGTTCGGCGATGTGGCCATGGCGAAGATGTATGAGGGAAATCCGAGCGTGCAGGTCCACGGCCCAGGCTGGAGCAAGATCATCATCGGCGAGGACAAGATCGAAAACTGGAAGGACTACCTCGATGTCATGGTCGCCTCCATCAGCGACAACGGCGGACGTTCCTGCATCAATGCCAGCGCCGTCATCGTGCCGAAATACGGCAAAGAAATCGCCACCGCACTCGCCGAGCGCCTTGGCCCCGTGATGCCGACAACCTCCGACGACGAAAACGCCCGCCTCGCTGGCTTCGCGAACGTGAAAATGGCCGACTACATCGACAGCGCCATCGACAACGACCTCAAAACGCCCGGCGCTGAGGACGTGACCGCGCAGTTCCGCAACGGTCCGCGCAAAACCGAGTTCCAAGGCGGCACCTTCCTGCGGCCGACGATCATTTGGTGCTCCGACAACAAGCACCCGCTGGCCAATCGCGAGTTCCTCTGCCCTTACGCCAGCGTGCTGGAGATCCCGCAGAGCGAAGTGCTTGGCCGCATCGGCTATAGCCTCATCGTCACCGCCATCACCCAGGACGAAGCCTTCATCAACGACCTGCTCGAATGCGGTGACATCGACCGCCTCAACATCGGCCCGATCAGCACCATGAAGATCAGTTGGGACCAGCCGCACGAAGGGAACATGTTCGAGTTCCTCTACAAGCGCCGCTCCATCGACTGCGCGTGATCCTCACCTCCGCATGTCATGGGTTATCTGGTGAAAGCATCCTTCAATGCCGAACCAAGGTCTTACGCCTTGGACGGCATTCGGATGGATGTGAAAGCCGGCCTGCTCCCTCTGACCGCGATGGTTCGCGAGGAGAAACAGGACTTCTGGTATTCGGTGGGCGAGCTGATCGGTGAGAGGCCAGTGAAGAACATTGACGTGAGGTGCGGAAGATGCGGGCATGCCAATGCTGTGCGGGAGATTGAGTTGGAGCTGAACACACAATGCTTGACCTGTGGGGCCGAGTTTATCGTTACTGACCCTAAAAACGAACTGCTTTGGGCAGAGAGTCGGAGAGTGTTTTTTCGCGCAAAACTGAAAATGATCGCGGGAGGCGTATTATTGTTCGGGGCGGCCTCACTTGCTTGGATGTTTTATTCTGGGGCGCTGTACCTCGAAGACCCACTTCAGCCAGCGGATCAAATTGAGCACCTCAAAAAGCACAATCAACAAGCCTATTCCTACTCTTATTGGGGGAGTGTCATTCGTTATGTTCTGCCGACCATTTTTGGGGGCGCTTTTCTTATTCAAAATGGTTGGAGCCAGATGTCTCTTATGAACTTAAAGTTGTCCAACAGCACGTGCTCAGCACTCAAATAAAGCTCCATGTCCGCCCTCATCCCCTTCGATCACCAACCGCGCACGCGCCTTGTCTTTGGCAACGGCACGCTCTCCCGCGTCGGCGAGCTGGTGCGCGAGTATGGCGGCACGCGGGTGCTGGTGGTAAGTGATCCGGGCATCGTCAAAGCGGGCTACACGGAGCGGGCTTCGGGCTTTTTGACGGAGGCAGGCCTCGCGGTGCAGATTTTCGGCGAGGTGCGGGAAAATCCGAGCACGGAGGATGTGGATGCTTGTGTGAAGGTGGCGCGAGAGTTTGGCGCGGACTTCATCATCGGCCTTGGTGGCGGCAGCAGCATGGACACGGCGAAGGGCTGCAACTTCATCCTCACCAATGGTGGTCGCATGCACGACTACTGGGGCACCGGCAAGGCCACGAAGCCCATGCTGCCGATCATCGCCATCCCGACGACGGCAGGTACCGGCAGCGAGTGCCAGAGCTACGCACTCATCTCCGATGCCGAAACGCATGTCAAAATGGCCTGTGGCGATCCCAAAGCCGCTGCGAAGGCCGCCATTCTCGATTCTGAGCTCACCGTGTCGCAGCCGCGTCGTGTGACCGTCTGCACCGGCATCGACGCCATCTCGCATGCGCTCGAAACAGCCGTCACGAAGAAACGCAATGCCCTGAGCATGCTTTACTCGCGGGAAGGCTTTCGCCTTTGCCATGCGGGCTTTCCGCGTGTGCTGCGTGACCCGAAAGACACCGAGGCACGCGGCATGATGCTCCTCGGCGCTGCCTACGCAGGCATCGCCATCGAAAACAGCATGCTTGGAGCCGCGCACTCCTGCGCAAACCCGCTCACCGCCCTTTTCCACGTCACTCACGGCGACGCCGTCGGCGTGATGCTGCCGCACGTCATTCGATTCAACGCTCAGCAGCCCGAAATCGCCGCCATCTACGAATCTTACTTCGATGGCGACCTCGCCGACCGTGTGAGCGAACTCCTCTGGGAAGCCCAAATGCCCCGCACCATCACCGAGCACGGCGTGAAGCCCGAAAACCTCCGCGACCTCGCCGAAATGGCCGCGAAGCAGTGGACCGCCCAGTTCAATCCGCGTCTGCCGAGCGTGGAGGACTTTGTGGAGCTGTATCGAGCGGCGCTTTGAGTGTCGCGTTACTTCGCCGATTTCACCGCATCCCAGACTTTGGAGTATTTGGCGAGGTCGGGGCCGAGGTCTTGGATGACTTCGCATTTGGCGGCGAGATCAGCGGGGATGGTGATGGCGGGATTGGCGAGGAATTCGGCGCTTAGGCGGGCCTTGGCGGGGGTGTTGGGGCAGTAGTAGCCCATCCACTCCATGTTCTCGGCGGCGATGGCGGGATCGAGGAGGAAATTGATGAGGGCGTGGGCGAGGGCGGGCTGTTTGGCGGTCTTGGGGATGACCATTTCATCGCAGCCGATGGTGACGCCTTCACGCGGGATGAGGATTTCGACCTTGGGGTTCTCCATCTGCACCTGGAAGAGATCGCCACTGTAGCCGTGGACGAGGTGGAACTCAGCGGAGTCGATGCCGGCTTTGTAGCCTTCGTTGTCAAAGCGGGCGAGCTGCTTCTTCCAACGGATGAGCACCTCCTGCGCGGCGGCGAGCTGGGCGTCATCACGCGTGTTGAGGCTGTGGCCGAGGGATTTGAGGGCGGCACCGATGCTCTCACGCATGTCATCGAGGAGGGTGACGCGTCCGGCGAGGCTGGCTCGATCAAACAGGGCGTAGCTGGGCTCGGCATCTTTGACCTTATCCTTCCGAATGGCGAGGGCGGCGTAGGCGAAGGTGTAGGGCACGCTGTGCTCCATCTTCGTATCGATCACCTTGGCGAGCACAGCGGTGTCGATGTTCGGCAGGTTGGGGAGCTTGGTGTGATCGAGATTTTGCAGCAGACCCTCGGCGTGCATGACCTGGATCATGTAGGCGGTGGGAAAGACGAGGTCGTAGCCGGTGGCACCAGCCTTGAGCTTCGCGTACATGCTCTCGTTCGAATCGAAGGTATCGATCACGACCTCGCAGCCATGCTGCTTTTCAAACTTTTCGACGATCTCGGGGCTGATGTAATCGGCCCAGGTGTAGAGATGGAGGGTGTCCGCCGATGCCCAGGAGGCGATCAGTAGCCAAAGGCAGCTCGTGAGCCATTTCATGCGGCGGAGGCGCGGAGCAGGGGAATGGTGTGCTGGCGGCGGAAGGAGGCTTCCGTGTTGTAGGCGGCCAGCAGCAGGCAGGAGAAGGCGAGATCGCTCAGAAGCGAATTGCGCAGAAACCAAATCGTGGGCGGCAGGCCGGGAAGTCCGGTGGTCATGGCCTGCATCCAGCCAGTGAGCGTCTTGGCGTAACCTGGATCCACGAACCAAGACATGGTGTTCGTGAAAACATAAAAGCCGATGGAGCAGGTGATGACGGCGGCGAGGCTGCCCAGAAGCCCCAATTTGCCGCGTGAACGGCTGGCGATCCATGCGGCGAGGGAAAAGGCACCATACACGCCGAGCGCCTCCCAATGCATGACGCCATTCAAACCGGTGGCGGCGAGGTCGATGAGGGCCAGCAGGAGGGGCAGCACGAAGAAAGGAACGCGGTGAGAGATGACGAGCGTGCCGGTGAAGGCGAGAGCCATCCAGGGGGCGAAGTTTTCCAAGGCGGGCACATGCACGAGCTGGGAGAGCTTGAGGTAGCGGAAGATCGCAGCGGCGGCGATCAAAAGGAGGGGGAGGACGATCAAGAGGCGGTTCTTGGACATGGGCTGCATGTTAGGTTTAAAGTTTCAGCTTCCAAGCTTCAAGTTGGGGTTTATCGAGCCACGGCCTTGCCGGCGGCGACCCAGGCATTGAAGCCTCCTTGGAGGAGATGCACATCAGTGAAGCCCATTCGGGTCATTTCAACGGCGAGCAGCTTGGCCCGGCCGCCAAGGGCGCAATAGACGAGGCGAGGTTTGGACTTGTCGGCGGTGTTTTGGAGGCGGTCGAAGGTTGGCTGGCCGTGAAGGTAGTCGAAGAATTCGGCGCGGAGGATGTGGCCGTGCTCGTTGCGTTCCGCCTCGGTTCGGGCGTCGATCACCTGAGCTTCGGCATGCTCGGCGAGGAATCGCTCGGCTTCGTCAGGCGTGAGTTCTTTGACGCTGGCAGGGAGGACGACCGCTGGCGGCTCGAATTCAGGCACGGTCTTCGGCGCGGGTTCACACCCGAGGACGAACAATGGCAGGATGAGCGGCAAAAGACGCATGCGAGCGACGATCATGCGCGAGGGGTGAATCAAGGGCAAGTTTTGCGAGGAGAGAGGCGTTGTTTCAGCCCCCCAAGACATGTCCTTTTTAGCCCGGCACCCGATTCTGAGACTCGTGGCGTCGCCACAGCATTTGTGGCGAACGCTTTCGCTGGGCTTGAAAACGATCTGGCTGCACAAGCTGCGCTCGTTTTTGACGGCGTTGGGCGTGGTTTTCGGCGTGGCCTCCGTGGTGGCGATGCTGGCGATCGGGGAAGGAGCCAGCCACGAGGCACAGGAGCAGATCCGCAAGCTCGGCAGCCAAAACATCATCCTGCAAAGTGTGAAGCCGCCGGATGGGCAGGGTTCAAATGCGGAAAGCCGCAGCCTCATCAGCGAATACGGCATCACCCGCCGTGACATCACGCAGATCCAGCAAACGGTGCCGGGCATTTCCATCGTGGTGCCGAGCCGCTTCATCTCGGAAAACATCTGGAACCTTGATCGCAGCATTGACGGCCAAGTGATGGGCGTGCTGCCGGTGTATCCGCAGATGCGGAACCGCGAGATCGTGCAGGGCCGCTTCTTCACCGATCTGGAAATGAAGGAACGCATGCCGGTGTGTGTGCTGAACCAATCGGTCGTGGCGAAGCTCTTCCCGCTCTCGACGCCAGTGGGGAAATCCGTCCGCGTGAAGGGCTACTACTACAAAATCGTGGGCGTGATTCAGGATGAGGGGCAGATGGTGGGCACGGATTCCGCGAATCCTTCGGGTAGCTCGCTGGCGCAGGTGATGATCCCTTTTGACACGCTGATGGATCAGTATGGCGAGACGTTTTTCCGTTACCGCACGGGCTCGTTCGAGGCGGAAAAGGTCGAATTTCATGAGGCCGTGCTTCGCGTGGAAGATGTGGCACAGGTAGAAAGCCGTGCGGAGGCCCTGCGGCATCTGATGAGGACGAATCACAAGAAGGATGACTGGCGCATCATCGTGCCGGTGGAACTGCTGAAGCAGGCGGAGCGGACGAAGCAGATCTTTAGCATCGTGCTGGGCAGCATCGCGGCCATCTCGCTGCTCGTGGGCGGCATCGGCATCATGAACATCATGCTGGCGAGCGTCACGGAGCGCACGCGGGAGATCGGCATCCGCCGTGCTCTCGGAGCCCGGCAGGCGGATATCGTGGTGCAGTTCCTCATCGAAACGGTGCTGCTCGCCGGTGTGGGCGGTGTTTTGGGCGTGGTGCTCGGCCTGGCCATTCCGATGGCCGTGCAGCACTTCGCGGGCGTGACGACGGTGATCAAGATGTGGTCGCCGATCCTGGCGTTTTCGATTTCGGTGCTCACCGGCGTGGCTTTTGGCATTTACCCGGCCAGTCGGGCGGCCCGCATGAATCCCGTGGAAGCTCTGCGCCACGAGTGACGCGTGCTTTAGGCTGCTCCGAGGCTCGAAATCGCCTGCTGAAGAATGCTTTCCTGCGTGTGGGCCATTTCAGCGGCTTCGGCTTCCTCCTCATCATGCCAGCCAGCGAGGTGGAGCAGGCCGTGGATGAGGTAGAGAGCTAGTTCGTGCTCCAAAGTCTGCCCGTGATCGAGGGCTTGCCGGGCGGCGGTTTCGGCGCTGATGAGGATTTCGCCATGGTGGAAGGTGATCACATCCGTGGGCGTGGGATCATCGAGGAACTCGCCATGCACACGGGCGATCTCCGCATCGGAGACGTAGGTGATCTCGACTTCCTCCAGCGTGGCGAGCACGGCATCCTCGCGGGGCTTTGAAGCGGCGAGGCAGGCCGGAAGCGCGGCTTTGGCGATGCGGCGCAGCCAAGGCAGGGGAACGGGAAAAGCCTTCTGCCGGTTGAAGAGGGCAGTCTTGGGCATCGCGGAACGTTTCGCGGGCATCACGCGGCGGAGGCAGGCGGCGTTTTCCGGCGGGAACGCTGCTTTTTCGCCTGCGCCTCCGCTTCCGGACCGGCGAAGGAGGCTTCGACGATCTTCATCGTCGCGGTGGTGGGCGGCTCGCTCGGGCCGGTGGTCAGGAGCCGTGGTTCATCCCGGGCGATCATGGTGGTGGGAGCGGCCTCGACGGCTTTTTGATACTTGATGCGGCCGTGCATCATGCTGAGCAGCGTCTTGCAGAAGCTGGCTTTGACCTTGGCGAGCTCGGCGATGGTGAGATCACACTCATCGAGCTGCCCATCGAGCATGCGGGCCTGCACGATCTCACTCACCATCGTCTCGATACGGGAAGCGTTCGGCTTTTCCAGGGTGCGGGAGGCGCTCTCCACGGCATCCGCCAGGGAAATGATGGCGGCTTCCTTGAACTGCGGACGCGGTCCGGGATAGCGGAAGACCTCCTCGCTCACCTGCGGCACATCGTCTTCCTTCGCTTTGTCCTGCTCCACGAGGCGGAGCATCTGCGCCTTCTGATCGAGGGCCTGGCGGTAGAAATACCACGCCAGCGAGGTGCCATGGTGCTGCTCGATCACATCAATGATCCGCGAGTTGAGGTTGTGCTTGATGGCGAGATCGACGCCGTCTTTGACGTGGGCGATGATCACCAGGGCGCTCATGCGAGCGGTGAGGTCCTCATGAGGATTCACCGCCGGGTCCATGTTCTCGATGAAGTACTCCGGCTTCGAGAGCTTGCCGATGTCGTGGAAATAAGACGAGACGCGACACATCGTGGCGCTGGCACCGATGTTCTCGGCAGCAGCTTCGGCCAAATTCGCCACCACGAGGCTGTGATGGTAGGTGCCGGGTGCTTCGATGGAAAGACGGCGCATCAGCGGGTGGTTCAAATCCGCCAGTTCCAGCCAGCTCACCTCCGTGGTCACGCCGAAAAGCTGCTCCAGCACGGGCAGGAAACCACCCACCACCATGCCGGTGAGCACACCGATCACGAATGGCACGCCGATCATGCGCGTGATTTTGACGGATTCCATCAGGCCGGAGGCCTCATGCAGCATGAAAGAGAAAACGGCCGCGGCCACGCCTGCATAGAGGCCAGCACTGAAAAGGCGATTGCGCTTCCGCACGCGGTTGGTGAAAACGACGGCCAGGAAACCTAGCAGCGAGGAGGTAGCCAGATAGGTGATCGGGTTCAGCACACCGCTGAAGACCATCGAGCCGAGCAGCGTCGAGTAAATGGCCCCGAAGAGACCGATCTTCCGCCCGAGCATCACCGAGAGCACCAGTGGGGCAAAGACATGCGGCACTGCCATCGTCATCAGCGCAGGCGGCCAGCCTTGGCTTCCACCGAAATCAAGCACCAGCACCCCTAGCACGAGATGAAGCAGCAGGGTGCCGAGCACCAGCAGCAGGGTGGAGTTTTCCTCCATCTCGCAGCGCAGCGCCACCCGCTGATGCACGACCAGAGCGGTGCCCACGGCACCTACGCTCAGCCAATCGAGGAAGTCTGGCGGTGGCACGCCCTCCGCCACGCTGGCACCCAGCCGGAGCAGGATGGCCAGGCCGATGAAAAACAGCACATAAACGACCACGCTGGCCGAGGGATGCGTCCGCAGTTCGTCGAAGAGATCACCCTCCTGGTGCTTGCGCCGCGTTTTGCCGCAGGAAAGCCCCTGGCGTTGCAATCTGGCCCTGCGGATGGATTCAAACATGGGGTGGGGAAGGGGAGTGGGGCAGTAAAACTAATCGCGTTACCCGATTTGAACAAGTCCGGCCTTTTGCGGCTGCCATTCGGCCTGTTCGTCAGAACGCCGACTGAGGTCAGGCAAGAATTACTCGAAATTGGGGCAAAAACGTCACATGATCGGATTCACATCCGGCCTACACGTCACATTTCCGATGCACGAGCATATCCTCTCTACCTTCAATCTGTCCCTCGACCGCCTCCGTCAGGACGTGCTCGCCATGGCTAGCATGGCCCAGAAAAACCTCGCCTGTGCCATGCGTGGCCTTTTGGAGCGTGACACCGATCTCTGCAACAGTGCCATCGCCGCCGATCAGGATGTGAACGACCTCGAAAAGGCCGTGGATAAGCTCGGCATGCAGGTCCTCGTCAAATTTCAGCCCACCGCCCACGATTTACGCGCTGTCATGGGCACCATCCGCGTGGCGAACAACCTCGAACGCATCGCCGATCAGGCCAGCAGCATCGCCAAACGGGCTCGCCTCATCAATAACCTGCCCGAGATGCCGGAAGTGAAGCTGATGCAGCCTGTGTATGACCTCTGCGCCCGCAATTTGGAAGCCAGCATCCAGGCCTTCATCGCCGGAGACTCCGAAGCCGCTGCTGCCGCCCGCCTGCTCGATAAGGAACTCGACAACGCCGAGAAATCCCTCGATCGCGACCTGATCGCTGTCATGGAGACCCGTGGTACCGAGCTGGAAGGCTACATCCACCTCATCTTCATCGCCCGCTTTCTCGAACGTGTGGGTGATCACGCCAAAAACATCTGTGAAGACACCGTCTTCATCGAGCGTGCCGAGGACATCCGCTTCATGAAAAACAAGCGTGATGACGCGGCCCCGCCTGCGCAGGCCTGATCGACCTCACTTGGTTTCAGGCTTCGGCGGTGGAGGTCCGCCTTCTTCTCGTGCCTTGCGGAAACGGGCAAACTCCTCGCCCACGAGCAGCTTGTAGAGATCTCGCACCTTACGCAGAGATTCGAGACGCTCGCCGGGAGGCGTATTGAGGAGCTGCACAAAGGCCTCTCGCATCCGCGGCTGCTGCATGATGCGCTCATGCAGGCGGCGGCTGTCGTCTTGCTTGCCCGGTTTCGCCATCGACAGCATCTCCGCACTCAGGCGAGCTTCCGCCACCTTCACGAAATCCGGTGAATCCGGCCGCGGCAGGATGGGAAAGCCACGCTCATCGGTTTCAAAGGGTGGCTTCATCTTCTCCAGCAGTGCCGCCACCTTCGCATCATCCTTGCTCATCGCCTCGTGCAGCACCCGGCGCACGTTTTCGTTCGCCCGCAGCGCCTGATCACGCGCCTCGACGACTTTGGGATCCTTCCACGCCTTCTCAAAGGCATCCCGCATCAGCTTGCGCTCCTCTTCGGTGAGCTTCTCAAAGCCCCCTGGAGGCCGGATACCGCCACTCATGCCCGGCGGGCCGCGACGCTCGCCATTCTTAGGTGGTGACGGCGAGTCTCCAGGCTGGGCGGCAAGAGAGAGGCAAAGAGTGAAAAAAACGACCACAGGACGCATGGCGGGCATTTTTCCATGTGGGCTGCGATTAGCAAGGTGCGAGCGTTCCTGAGACATCATGAGGCCTGCAAACCACCACCCAGGCGTAAAGTTGCTCGCCAGTTCGCGGGCGGTTCGCTACGATTTCCGGCTCTTGATCATGAAATTGTCCCTCTTTGTCCTGCTCACCGCCACCACCCTGCTCGCTCAAAGCGCCTCTCGCACCTGGACGAGCACGGATGGGCGGAAAATCGAGGCCGCTTTCGTCAGCAGCACCGCAGAGGTCGTCAAAATCCGTCTCGCCAATGGCAGCACCTTTGAAGTGCCGCTGGCACGACTCAGTGTGGAGGATCAGGCCTTTGTGAAGACGCAGACCTCTGGAGCCGCACCCACTGAAGCCACCGCCGCGCTCAAAGAATGGCCGCGCACCATCACACTCGCCGATAAGCCAGAAGTCGTCGTCGTGCGTGAGGACGAGGCGAAGAAGGAATTCGTCTATCGCAGCCCGCATTATGAATTCGTGTGCGATTCAAAGCTCGGCTCGAATGTCGTGCGTGAGTTTTGGCCGCATGTTCGAGGCCACTTATGAGCTCAATCGCCAGCTCCCGCTCGATTTAAAGCCCACGCCCGAGCGCCTTCGTGAAATCTTCCAGGCCCGTCTTTTCACCAACAAGTCCGATTACATGGATGCTGGCGGCGTGGAAGGCTCCGCCGGCGTTTACATGAGCGGCAATAAAGCCCTCATGGTCCCGCTCAGCAGCCTCGGCGTGCGTCTCGTGGGTACTCGCGTGACTTTGGAACAGAATCCGAACGCCCAGGACAACGGCACCCTCATCCATGAGATCACCCATCAGATGATGAATCACTGGCTGCCTGTGCTGCCTACCTGGTTCATCGAAGGCAGCGCCGAATACGTCGAGATGCTCGAATACAACAGCAACGGCAAATTCAGCCTCATCGGCCTCAACCGCCAAGTAAAAGCCTATGCTGACAACATGGGCCAAGGAAACAAGACCTTCACCATGATCGATCTGGAGGAACTCATGGGCCTCGATGGCCGCCGCTGGTCCGAGGCCCTCGGACGGGACGGCATGGCCACGGAAAACTACGGCTCCGCCGGCCTCCTCACCTAATTCTTCTACCATCTCGATGGCAAAGGCGATGCCGCCAACATGATCGCCTTCCTCCGCGAGGTCGAAAACGCCAAGACCGATGCCGAAAGCGAGGCCGCCGTGAAGAAGCACCTCCTCCGCGAGCGTCCCTACGCCCAGCTCGCCGAAGAAGTGAAGAAAGCCTTCCGCAAAGAAGGCGTCACCCTCGAATTCTTCCCACCCGGCAAAAACGCTCCCAAGAGCACCGCTCCGTAAACGTAGCACGCACATTCCAGTTCGCCTCAAGACCGGATGGAAGAACTGAGAATGGCGGAACTGAAAATGGCAAATGGCACAAGCCTCCGAGCCATTCCACCCTTCTGACCCATTCTTCCCTTTTCAGTTCCACCATGTTCGTCGGCCGCTTAATCGGCGAGCGCCGCGAGCAAGGAGAGGCACTTGCCAAGTGCCTCAGGGTGGGACTTCGCAAGTCCCGCTCCTTGCGCCTAACGGCCATCCTCCTCACCGTTCGCTGGCCTGAAACACACGCTGCCTCGACGAGCCGCTGCACCCAAGTCTTGACCTCGGGAGACTTTTTCGCTTCCATCGGTGCATTCATTGAAAATCCTTTCGTTTCGTGACGACCTTCTTTTCCCCCACTTTAACCCGGTTATTCCACAGAAAACTGTGGGCGAATCTGATCCGTCCACAATTTACTGTGACTAAACAACGTTCGGCTAAGAGCAAGACCACTCAAGAATGGCCCGAAAGGGCAATCGAGAACAGAACATGAAACGCATATTTTTTTCGCTTTGGTTCTACAGTATCGCATCCTTGGCCCTTGCAGGCGGGAGTCTTCGCCAATCAGACCTTGATCCGATTCTTGGAAAGCTGGCGTCTGAGTGGACGAAGCTCAATGCTGCCTATGATATCACTGAAATCGGCTGGGGGGTGCGCATAGGCTCGCGGGTGAACGAGCATCTCGGAGGAATGCGCATTTTGCCATTCTCATTTCGTGCGAGGCCGAAGGGAAGCAGGGGTGACTTCACGGTTGTCATCACCATCACTGGGGACAATGTTTTTACCAACTCGAACGGCAAGATTGTTGATCTTGATGACGCAGTGGCCTGTAAGCTCCGCCCAAAGGCAATCGAGGTTCGCAACATGGCAAAATGAAGCTGAACTACTGAAGCCGAACAGAATGCAAACTCGCATTACAAGAAGCCGAACATTAAACGGATGCAGGCAACGGCTCGTATGGCATCTGTCGTGTCATCGACGCTTCCCGCTCGCCGTCGCCTGATCCGAATTGTTGTGCTCAGAAAATGAAGAAGCTCATCATCTTTTGTCTTGCCATGTGCGGATCGGCGTTAGCCCAAAACAACGGTGCCGATGTTGAGGCGATTATTGAGGCCACCAAGAACTTCAAACCGAAGACATTCATCACCGAGTATTCGATTCCGGATTCAACGACGAAGATTCTCATCCAGCGCACCCAGTCTCATCCATTTCTTTCTGAACACACAAGGCATGTCGCCTTGGAGATCGCCGGGCAACTGGTAGCGAAAGAGATTCTTTATCCAGATTCAGGAGGGGGCATGATCGCCAATCTTTATCGACTCGCCGATAAGCGCTATGTTTTGATCGACGCGAATGGATATTGGTTCACGTTTGATGTGCCAGGAAAGCAGATACAGGTTTCCGAATGGCAATTCGCGAAGAAGACGCCGACCGAATATCTTGGAGTGTTTAGTTACGACTTGAAGGACGAATACAGGTTTATTCCAGCGAAAGAACGGGCGGAGGAATCTCCATATAAGCAAAAGGATCCAGATCGATATGGGGCACAACAAGACGGTGCTGACCAACCCGCTACCGCTCCGGAGTCGAAGGCTGAGAGCGGTCAGAAATCTAAACAAGAATCGAAGGGACGCTCCCAGTAGCGGGTGGCAGGCCTTGGACATTCGGCCAAGAAATAAAGGTTCTTCGCGGGTTTTAGTGGGTTGGCTGGGGTTTGAGGTCAAGCCTGCCGCAGTGAAAGAGGATGCGTGTGCGGTAGTTGGCGAATGAGCGGAAGCCTCTTGCGGCGCTTTTGATCGCCTGGATGCGGCTGTTGAGGCCTTCGCTCGCCGCGTTGGTGATGCGGTGCTTGATGTAGTTGAGGATCTCCTGCCAGTGCGCACCGATGAGCTTCGCCACCTTCTTGAGCGGCTCCAGCCGGCTGCTCATTACCGCTCTGCGCCACCCTTTGTAGAACCGCTCCGCCGCGCCGACATACAGGTAGTTCCAGAAGTGCCTGAAGTCCTCCTTGTAGTGCCACGCACGGCTGGTTTTCAGATCCAGTTCGTGCAGCTTGCGGAAGCTCACCGCCTGGCTGCTGCGCTTGTCCTCGTAGGTTCGCATCCACTGGTATTTGCTGCCTTTGAGCGTGTCATCACCTGCGCTCATGAGTCTCTTGTGCTCGTCTTTGCGCACGCGGTCCACCGCAACGTTGAGATGGGCGCTGATGTGGTAGCGGTCATGCACGATGTCGGCATCAGGTAGCACCTGCCGCGCGGCCTTCAGATACGCATCCCACATGTCCATGGCCACAGCTTTGATCCCTCCGCGATGTGCTTGGGGGATTTGCTCCAGCAGCCTGACGGCGTCCTCGTGTTTGCGCCCGTGCACCACTTCGATCACACGGGCAGCTCCTTCGCTCAGGTCGTTGAGCGTGGTGATGTAGTCATGGCCGCTGCCGAAGCTCTTTTCGTCCATCCCGGCATGCTCAAAGTCCTCCAGGCTGCGCCGGGCCAGTCCGCGCTGCACGGCCCGTTCCATGAGCCGCTGCGCTCCTTCCCAACCGATGCGCAGCAGTGCGCATGCCTCGATGGTGCTCGCCGCGCTTTGCAGCACGGCGACGCCGAAGGCCTCGAACATCCAGGTGAAGGGCGAGTGCTTGCCGGCCCATGGCACTCCGATGGTTTTGACGCCACAACGCTCGCACTGGCAGCGTGGCACCCGTGCGCGTAGCTCAGTCTCAAACTGCATGGTGTCCAGATGCCTCCACTTCCTCTCCGGCGCGTGATCGAAGATGCTGCAACGACTCTGGCATCCCGGACAGATAACCGCGGAAACGCCCGTGTGCCGCAGCCTGATATGCACCGCACGCGCCTCCATGCTCAGCTTCACTTCCGCAACCTCCCAGTCCTTGTCGAGTCCGAGGAGTAAATGATAGTGCGCTCGCAGGCTTTGATCGTTGGGCATTCACCCTCTTACCCCACCTTCAGCGTCCATCAAAACCCGCGAAGAACCGAAATAAAGTCTTTCACCATGAAGACCAGACGCAGTGATTCAGACTTCCCTTTGGACATCGGTATCCATTTCATCGGACTTCCTATCGCTCTCGTGAGCTTGGTTCTCACCTCCATCATGCTTGACCGAGGTTGGCTCTGGCTTTCGGCCTACTGGCTTGGCGTTGTGCTTGTTTGTGTGGGTGGAGCACACCTGTTTCGTGCCAAGTTACCCTTCTATAAGCAGGGACGTTTCCTGACATTTGGCACCGCTGGAATGACTGAGGACTCAAAGGCTCATTACAGAAAGGCGCTGAAATGGATCTGCGGTGGCTTGACCATCACGGTGTCACTCTTGGTGGTTCGCTTTTTGCTGACATGATTGCTGAGTCGGTTTCTGTGAAAAGGAGGTCAAAGATGGTCTCACGCAAAGGCGCAAAGGTTCCCAGAAGCATTCAGGACTTTGCGGCTTTGCGTGAAACATCAAAACGTTTCACGAAAGGGATGACGTCGAGGCTATCCATCATGACTTGGGATTTCTTAACCGCTGACATGACGCTAATGAGACGCTGATGCCGAAGCCATTCATCAGCGTCAGATTAGCGTCATGTTAGCGGTTCAAATCTGGGCGAATGCATACCGCAGCAGGAGGAGGTGATCGGGGAGGTGCTGATGGCTTCCGACTAACACGCATTTCTCACACTCCTTCTGGCCGCAGAGGAGCAGAGAGGCAGAGGACGCAGAGATTTCCTTCTGTTTTGATCTCTGCGCCCTCTGCTCCTCTGTCCCTTTGCGGCAAACCCTTCGTCAGGTGCTGCGTGGAGGGCGTGAGAAATGCGGGCTAACGACACCTCCAATCCACTGAGAACTGGCAAGAAGATGGGTGGGTAAGAAAATTTTCTTGCCCCTGATTTTCTTGCCAAAAAAGAGGCATCCTGATGTCATCTTTTTGACGCCCATCTTTTTGGTCAGCCTGCTTTTCTCTTGGAGGTCACTCAGCGTCCCGCCATCAAGCTGCCTTGCGTTCAGGTGCTCGGCGATGGCCAAACCCTGGTCACGCGATTGCAAAACGAACGGTCAGCGGCATGCTGGCAGTCCATGAGCCAGGAAAACGACCTCAAACTACTCGGACGCTCCGAGCACCGACTTCCCGCCTCGCCTGATCAGGCGGCGCTGGAGACCTTCCCGAACCGCACGCCAGGGCGGAACTACCGCATTCACCTCAGCGCCCCGGAATTCAGTTCCATCTGCCCCGTCACTGGGCAGCCGGACTCGGCGCACCTCGAAATTTACTACATCCCCGACGAGAAGTGCGTGGAGACGAAGTCGCTCAAATTCTACCTGGCCAGCTATCGCAACCATGCTGCCTTCAACGAAGCCATCGTGAACCGCGTGCTGGATGATCTCATCAAAGCCTGCGCTCCGAAGCAGGCGGTGGTGCGTGGGAAGTTCGGTGCCCGTGGCGGCATCCAGCTCACCTGCGAGGCCCGCTTTCCAGACCTTGAAGAACCTCTGCGCTTGCCGGAATGAAGACCATCGTGCTGCTTTCCGGCGGGATGGATTCCGTGACGGCGCTTTACTGGGCTCGCCAAGAGCACGAGGTGGCCGGTGCGGTGAGTTTTGACTATGGCTCGAAGCATAACCCGAAGGAGCTGCCGTATGCCAAATGGCACTGCGAGCAGCTCGGCGTGCCGCACGACGTGATCAGCCTCGATTTCATCAATCGCCTCTTCACCTCCGATCTGCTCCAAAGCGGCGGTGACGTGCCGGAAGGGCATTACGCCGATGAAAACATGAAAAAGACCGTCGTACCCTTTCGCAATGGCATCATGCTCGCCATCGCCTGCGGCATCGCAGAAAGCCGCGAGGCGGAGGGCCTCGTCATCGCTGCTCATGCGGGGGATCACGCCATCTATCCGGATTGCCGCGAGGGCTTCATGCAGGGCATGGCCTCGGCGATGCGTGAGGGCACCTACGCTCACGTGGAGCTGCTGCGCCCCTTCATTCATCTCGACAAGGCGGGCATCGCGAAGCTCGGTGCCTCGCTGGGGGTCGATTACGCGCAAACCTGGTCCTGCTACAAAGGTCACGACCTTCACTGCGGCAAATGCGGCACCTGCGTGGAGCGCATGGAGGCTTTTGCGCTGGCGGGGATCGCAGATCCGACGCTTTACGCGGCTCAATAAGGCCAGCGGTAAGGGGCGTTGTGGATCAGCTTGCTCCTCGGATAGGCGGCGATGCGCACTTGGTTCTTCGAGTTGCCGCTGAGCATCCACACATTGGTGGCATCCATCGCATGGAGGAAGCCGATGTGACCGCTGCCAGCCTGATCCACCGTCAAAGGCTGCGTGATGACGATGGAGCCATACGTGGGTGCCACCGCGCGGCCCCAGCCCCACCAATCGGAGACGCGGGCGCTGCCTTGGGGCTTGTAGCCGGAGCGCTGGATGCACCAGTTTACAAAAGCCGCGCACCAGGCGGTCTCGTCTTTTAGCAGGCTCGCAGGAAGGCCGCAGCTTCGTAGATACTCCACGATGCGCGGATTGTCTCCCTGAGCCCATTCCTGCACGCCTTGCTCCATGATAGCGATCTGCATCCACGGCGGTGGTGCGGCAAAGCTGGTGGGAGCGGTCGCCGTGGTTTCAGGCGGCAAACCGGTGACGACTCCATTCACGTTCACGATCTGGCCGGGGAAGAGCACCTTCCATTTCCCCGTGCCATACTCGATGAGGCCCGGATTGAGCTTTTGGAACTGTGCCAAGGTCATGCCGAAGGCTTTTGCGATCTTGGAGGGATTATCACCTGGTTGGACGGAATATTGGGCCATGGCGCGAATCATGCCGGATCGGACTCGAAACATCAATCCCGCAATTTTTTCCTCTGTTGGCCATGGCGCGTGCCCTCGTAAAATGAACCTTTGGCGAATAGCTTTAGAAGAGTCTGAAAAAAGTTTCAGCGACTTGGCACGGGGGGTGCTTGGACCTCTCTCGGAGCTAATTCCATACCCCGTACTATGCTGAAACCCAACAACCATCCTCGAAACTGGCGCAGCATCGCAACTGCTGCGGTCTTCGCCATCGCCACCCTCGCTATCACCCCCGGTGACATCCGTGCCCAGGATGCTGCTGCGCCCGCTCCGGCTCCGGCCGCTGCGGCTCCCGCACCAGCGCCTGCCCCGGCTCCCGCTCCGGCCGCTGAGGCTGCACCCGCCGCTCCAGATGCCGCCGCGCTTGAAAAGCGCATCGTGGACCTTGAGCAGTATTTCAACAACTTGGCTCCCTCGGGGGATGGCAAGCTTGCTGGCCTCGCTGGTCCGGGTCACAACGGTTTCCTCATGATCTGCGCCGCTCTGGTGCTCTTCATGACGCTCCCCGGTCTGGCTCTCTTCTACGGTGGTCTTGTCCGCTCCAAGAACGTTCTCTCCGTGCTCGCCCAGTGCCTTGGCTGTGCCGGTTTGGTGACCGTTCTTTGGTATTTCGTGGGTTACTCTTTTGTCTTCGGTGAACACCCTGCGGAAGGCGCTCCTTGGTGGGCTCCTTACCTTGGCAGCACGAAGTACTTCTTCCTCGAAGGCGTCGGCGGTGCCCCCAACGGCAACTACACTGGCTGGCCTTCCCAGGCTGTGTTCAGCATGTATCAGCTCATGTTCGCCATCATCACCCCCGGCCTCATCGTCGGTGCGATCGCTGAGCGCATGAAGTTCTCCGCGATCATGCTCTTCATCACCCTCTGGATGTTCGTAGTTTATTTCCCTCTCGCACACATGGTGTGGGGCTTCGACGGTCTCATGAATGGCGTCTGGAACGGCGGCGCAAAGATTCCTGCCATCGACTTCGCTGGCGGCACCGTGGTTCACATGTCCTCCGGTTGGAGCGCTCTCGTGCTCTGCATCCTCCTGGGCAAACGCTCCGGCTACGGTAAAGAAAAAATGGCTCCGCACAGCATGGTGCTCTGCATGGTCGGCACCGGCATGCTCTGGGTTGGCTGGTATGGTTTCAATGCCGGCTCGGCTCTCGCTGCTGATGGCATCGCCGCTGGTGCCTTCATGACGACGACTCTCGCTGCCGCGACTGCCTCTGCGGTGTGGGCGCTGGTTGAAAAGCTCCACAAAGGCAAGCCTTCCGTGCTCGGCTTCTGCTCCGGCGCTGTAGCTGGTCTGGTCGTCATCACTCCTGCTGCTGGTTTCGTGACCGCCAAGTCCGCGATGATCATCGGTGTGCTCGCCGGTGTCATTCCTTACCTTGGCGTGATGGTCCTCAAGCCCCTCCTCAAGTATGACGACGCTCTTGATACCTTCGGCGTGCATGGCATCGGCGGCACCCTCGGTGCCATCGTGACCGGCATCTTCGCCACTGAGAAGATGAACGCCAACCTCGTCAGCGAAGCTTACGCCAAGGTCAACGGCCTCGACAAGCTCGTGCTCGAAGGCGGCCTCCTCGGTGCCCAGCTCAAGGCCTGTGCCATCACCATCGTGCTCTCCGTGGTCGCCACGGTGGTCATCACGATGATCGTGAAGCTTGTGGTTGGCCTCCGCCCGACTGCTGAAGAAGAGTCCGTCGGCCTCGACCTCTCCGATCACGGCGAGGCTGGCTACGAGCACTAATTCAAGTTTAGCTCTCTAACTCTCGACCCAACACCGGGCTGGCAGCGATGCCAGCCCGGTCTTTTTTTTGGCCTGAGTTCGGTTTCGGCGCATTCGCCAGAATGCGGAGAAGATCTTCCAATCGGCCTCAGCGTTTCAAATCCAGTCTCTCACCACAGCGCATGACTTTGAAGGGTTGTTCGATCTTCTGGCATGTGGCGATGAATTCATCCGGCGTCTCCGTGTTGAACTCAAACATGTCGTAATGGCAGGGTACCACCAGGCGTGCGCCGATGGCCTTGGCCAGGGCTGCTGCCTCGGTGCCGTTGAGATTGCCCGCCACATGGCGCTCGGGTCGGTTGCCATTGATCGGCAGGAAGGCGATGTCGATGGGGCCAAAAGCACGGCATTTGGCGATGATGTCATCGTGCCAGAGCGTGTCGCCACTGTGAAAGAGGCGGAAGGGGCCGCACTTCACGAGAAAGCCTATAAAATGGCTCTCGCCGTTGGCATCACGCAGCACCTCGTTGTGCTTCGCCACGGTCGCTTCGAGCTCCCAGTCGCCTTCGCGGCTCGCTTCGCGGTCGCCATGGGCGATGAGCTTCACGGCAGCACCGGTCAGCCTGCGCTGCACCTCCTCGCGGATCGGATGCGGGTAATACAGACGCAGGCCGGGATTCGCCGCCGCCAGCGGTAGCAGCGTCTCGGCATCCAGATGATCCGTGTGCACATGACTGGCCGTCACGCGGGTGATCCCGGTCAGTTTGGCCGGATCGATGCAGCGTTCCGTCATGCGAATGTGGGGCTTGTCCGTCAGCGCATACTTCTTCGTCAGTGAATCCGAGAGGTAGGGATCAAAAAACAGGCGCTCAGCCCCCCACTGCACCAGAAAGCCGCTCTGCCCCGTCCACCACACATGGAGCGAGTCCACGTCTGGCGAGGCCGCCGCGAGATCGGCGAGGAGCGCGTTGTCTTTTTGAAAAGCAGGAATCATGTGGGCAACGGAGGTCAGGGAATGGTCTAGCGTCGGCAGGTGCCGGTAAGCAGTGATCTTGCCACAACCTCGACGACTTAGACAGCACAGCCTTGACCTCGGGATCATCTCTGCTTCCTTCCGCGCCACCATGACCCCGCCCGCCACGGCTCTGCTTCTCCTTTCCCTGCGACTTACGCAAGGGTAGGCGGCCCGCGTTTCCTCGTCATGCACCTCTTGCCGTCACGTCACGGCAGTCTTTTGAACCCAGGCACCTTTCCGGTCCTTCCCATTCTGTTTCCTTTGTTTCGTTATGTTGAAAAATCCATCTGTTAAATACCAGCGCTTCGATCCCGTCTCCTTGCCGAGCCGCCGCTGGCCCTCTCAAACCATCACCCAAGCGCCCATCTGGTGCTCCGTCGATCTGCGCGATGGCAATCAAGCCCTCGCCGTGCCGATGAATGTCTCCCAGAAGCTCGACATGTTCGATGCGCTGGTGAAATGCGGCTTCAAGGAGATCGAGGTCGGCTTCCCGTCCGCCTCGAACACCGAATTCGCCTTCAACCGCCGTCTCATCGAGGAAAAGCGCATCCCAGACGATGTGACCATCCAGTGCCTGGTTCAGGCGCGGGAGGATTTGATCGAAAAGACCGTCCAAAGCCTCATCGGGGCCAAAAAGGTCGTCATCCACATGTACAACTCCACCTCGCCCGCGCAGCGGAAGTATGTGTTTGGGAAGTCCAAGGAGGAAATCATCGCCGTGGCCATCAAAGGAGCGCAGATGATCAAAGACCGCCTGCATCGCCTCACCGAGGGCGGCACGCACGTCACGCTGCAATACTCTCCGGAGAGCTTCAGCGCCACCGAGGTCGAATTCGCCAAGGAAATCAGCGAGGCCGTCATGGACGTGTGGCAGCCCACGCCGCAGCACAAAATGATCCTCAACCTGCCGGACACCGTCGAGGTCTGCATGCCCAATGTGTATGCCGATCAGATCGAGTGGATCTGCACGAACATCAAAAACCGCGACAGCCTCATCATCAGCCTGCACACGCACAACGATCGCGGCACCGGCACCGCCGCTACGGAGTTGGGCTTGCTCGCGGGCGCGGATCGCGTGGAAGGTACGCTCTTCGGCAATGGCGAGCGCACCGGCAATCTCGACATCGTGCAGGTCGCCATGAATTTGTACATGCACGGCATCGACCCGCAGCTCGACTTCAGTGACATGAGCAGCCTCATCCACATGTATGAGCGCACCACCGGCATGACCGTGGCCCCGCGTCACCCCTACAGCGGCGAACTCGTCTTCACCGCCTTCAGCGGCAGCCATCAGGACGCGATCAAGAAGGGCCTCAGCGGCTACGAGCAGCACAACTCCATCTGGGACGTGCCTTACCTCACCATCGACCCTGCCGACATCGGTCGCGAATACCGCGAGGTCATTCGCGTGAACTCGCAGAGCGGCAAAGGCGGCGTCGCGTATCTTCTCGAAAGCGAATTCGGCATCGAACTGCCGAAGGACATGCAGCGCGAGTTCGGCCCCATCGCCAACGACATCGTCGATAAGCTCGGCCGCGAGGTCAGCGGCACCGAGTTGAAGGACATGTTCTGGAAGGAATACATCCTCCGCGAGACCCCCTACCAGCTCTACCATTTCCATGCCGACGGCGTGGACGGCGTCTTCACCTGCCGCAGCAGTCTCGTCGTGAATGGCAAAGAACGCGGCGTCACCGGCAAAGGCAACGGCCCCATCGCCGCCTTCGCCGATGCCCTCATCACCGATGCCGGTGCCCCGAGTTTCGAAGTCACCACCTACCGCGAGCAAAGCCTCAGCAGCGGCACCGAAGCCGCCGCCCTCGCCTTCATCCAGATCAAAACCGCCAACGGCAAGCTCGTCTGGGGTGCTGGCGTGGACACGAACATCGAACTCGCCTCCATCAAAGCCGTGCTGAGTGCGGTAAATCGGGCGGGGTGATCTTCCAAATCAACTGACAGCAAATGGGGGCAGAAAAATGGGAGTGATCCTATTTGCTGCCCCCATTTTTCTGTCAGCTTGATTGGGACTCTGTGTTCTAAAACGGGCTGAAATCGGTGAAAATCGGCCAGTCCAAAGCCTTGCTGAGTGCAGCATAATAGCGGCGAGATTCACCACAGAGTTCACAGAGGAGCACAGAGTTTGAATTCTGAGCCTCTGTGGACCTCTGTGCTCTCTGTGGTTTAACTTCTTACTTTGTTGGAGTCTTCACTCTCGGCAGGCTTTGACCACATAATCCAGCAGAGCGCCGGAGAGCGGCTGCACGCGGAGATCGATGGGGGCCAGTAGGCCACCTTCCATTAGGATCAGGTTTCCGCGATGCGTGTCGGAAATCGCCACCTGGCGTTCCGGATCGAAGAAGGCCACTTCGCCTCCTGCAGTGAAGCGCTTCCAGCCGTTTCGGATAAAGAAGTCGTTGATCTGTTCGAGTGTGGCAGGGATTCCGACGATGGCTTGCTGCTCGATGACCAGCCGCATTTGCCCGCTCTCCTCCAGCACGCCCACGAATCGCACCCGATCTCCGAACAATTCATTGTGCAGGTGCCAGCGCTCCAGGTAGGCGATGGGCGAGGCTAGTTCCTCTTCATCGGGACGATGCAAAACCAGAAGACCAAAAAAGTCAGGCCACGTCACTTTGATGACTCGGGTCAGGTCAGGAACGAACCAGATTTGGTGCTCGTTGCCCTCGTCATCGGGGGCACGGCTCAACTCTGGGATTTGACTTGGTAAACAGCCGAGTCCTCGTTCAGCCGCATACTCCCGGAAGATCCGAATCTCCTGCCAGTAACTGGTTGCACCGCCTTGAAGGCGCGCAGTTGCTTCACAACGTCCTCGTAGCTCTTGAACGTGTGCTTGGAGCGGGATTCCCGCAGTTGTTCCGAAAGACTCATGGGCGGACATTGGGGGCGGAGGTTTCAAAGTTCAAGCTTCAACCGGTCTATCACGGCCAACGAATAGCATCGCTTTCAAAGCCATTCTCTATCACGAGCAAAGCCGCCCCTCCATCAAAGCCGTGCTCAGTGCAGTGAACCGAGCAGCGTGAGTTTTCCGATCAGGCTGACAGCAAATGGGGGCAGAAAAATGGGAGTGATCCTATTTGCTGCCCCCATCTTTCTTTCAGCTTCTTGGTCTAAAAGTAAGGGGGCGTGAGGCGGATTAGTTCAGGTAGCGGAATTCGGCGCTGGCGAAGAGGGCCTGGCAGAAGGTGGCGAGGGTGAGGCCTTTGAGGCTTTCTTTGGGGATGGCTTTGTTTTTGGCGGCTTCCTTGGGGAATTGGGTCCAGAAGGTGAAAAGGGCATCGCGCTCCTTTTGGGTGGGTTCGCGGCCAAAGGTGAGCTGGTAGGCCTGGGAGAGTTTTTGCTCCGGAGTGCCGTCCATCTTGCCGATGCGCTGGGCGAAGGCATCGGCGAGGCCTTGCGCCTGGACGTTGTTCATGAGGAAGAGGCTTTGGGAAGGGACATTGGTGGTTTCGCGGTCGCCATTGACGAGGCTGGCATCGGGGAAGTCGAAGACGCTGAGGAACTCGGGGATCTGATCGCGGATAAGAGGGAGATAGACGCTGCGGTAGAGCTGCGGCTTGGAGTTTACCTCACGGAGGAGATTGATCATGCCTTCACGGCCTTCGCCAGCACGGGCGACGGGTGAGCCATCGATGGGGTAGTAATTGATGACGCCCGCGATGCTGAGCATGGCATCGCGGATCTCTTCGGCATCGAGGCGGCGCTGGTTCATGCGCCAGCGGTGTTTGTTGTCGGGATCGACGGCGTAGTTCGCGGCATCGTGCGTGCTGCTCATCTGGTAAACGCGGCTGAGCATGATCTCGCGGATGAGCTTTTTCACGGACCAGCCGTTTTCCATGAAGCTGACGGCGAGCTGATCGAGCAGCTCGGGATGGGAGGGCTTCTGGCCCATGGTGCCAAAGTTATCCGGCGTGGCGACGAGGCCAGCACCCATGAGCTTTAACCAGATGCGATTCGCCATGACGCGGGCGGTGAGGGGATTGTCCTTGGAGGCGATCCAGTAGGCGAGATCGAGGCGGCCACTGCCCTGAGAGATGTTCAGCGGCTCGCCTTTGGCACAAAGCACCTCGACGAGGCCACGTGGGGTGATGTCGGCGGGTTGCTTGAGGTCGCCACGGATGAGGATGGGGCTGTTGACCGGTGTGCTGCGATCGAGCAGGCCCATGGCGAGGGTCTTGGGTGTGCCGTCGTCGTAGAACAGATCGAGATCGGCCTTCATGCTGTCCGCACGGTCAAAGGAGCTGCGGACGCGGAGGAAGTTCTGGGCGGTGTTCGAGTTTTGCTGACCCTTGCTTTGGGTGCGGACCTCTTCGCGGATGTTGTCGGCGGTCTGCTTGGCTTCGTTGTAGCGCTGTTTGAGCTGGGCCACCTCGGAGGGCGAGATTTTGGCGAGGGCGGCGACTTGATCGGCCTCGCGATTCAGTTCGATGAGGGGGCTGGGATTGGCGTTTTGAAGCTGGCTGTAGGTGCCGAAGAGCGTCTCGCTACTCATGAAGATGCCCGCGAGGGCGTAGTAATCACGCTGGGTGAAGGGATCAAACTTGTGATCGTGGCAGCGGGCGCAGGCGAGGGTGACGCCGAGCATGGCCTGGGACATGGCGTCGATCTGCTCATCGACGAGGTCCATCTGGAACTGGCGTTTGTCCCGCTGGTTGTGCCCTTTGGAGCCGATGGCGAGAAAGCCGGTGGCGATGATCTTTTCCGCCTGCTCGTGCTGGGTGGAGAATTTCATCAAATCGCCTGCGATCTGCTCTTTGAGGAACTGGTCATAGGGTTTGTCCTTTCGGAAGCTCTCGATGACGTAGTCGCGATAGCGCCAGGCATGCGGGTAGAGCACGTTGACCTCTTTGCCGCTGCTCTCGCCATAGCGGGCCACATCGAGCCAATGCCGCGCCCACTTCTCGCCGTAGTGGGAAGAGTCGAGATACATATCAACGACGCGTTTCACGGCATCGGGCGAGGTATCGGCGACGAAGGCCTTCACTTCATCGGGTGTGGGTGGCAGCCCGGTGAGATCAAAGGCGATGCGGCGGATGAGCGTGGGGCGATCCGCATCCCGCACGGGATGCAGGCCCGCCTGCTCCATGCGGGCGAGGATGAAGTGATCGATGTCCGTTTTGGCCCAGCCTTCGGTTTTGACGGTCGGAGGCGTTTGCTTCACGGGCTTCTGGAAGGCCCAGTGCTGGCGACCGGCATCCATGTCGATCAAACGCTTGCCACCAGTGGCATTGGCCACTTTTTGCTCGCGGGGATCGGGCGCACCCATCTCGATCCATTTTTTGAAGTTGGCGATGACCTCGTCCGGTAGCTTTTGCTTCGGCGGCATCTGCATGTCGTCGTCTTTCCAGGTCATCGCCTGATAGATGGTGCTCTCGCTGAGGCTGCCGGGCGTGATGCCGGGATGTCCGCTCTCGCCGCCAAGGAGGGAGGCTTGCTTGGTATCGAGCGTGAGGCCGCCTTTGACCTTTTCGGAGTCGCTGCTGTGGCATTTGTAGCAATGCTCGACGAGCACGGGGCGGATGTTTTTCTCGAAGAAGGCGAGTTGATCGGGCGAAATGCCCGCATGGGCGGTTTCAGCCGTTTCAGCGGCAGGCAGACGCGTGAGGGCGATCAGGGCAATCGAGAGGGAAAAGGCCTTCATGGTCATGGGGAGGAGATTCGCGGCTCCAACCGTGAGGTAGCCCTAAAGTTGCAGTTCAATTCCACCGGCGGGCAGGGGAACCGATGCTCGGTTCGCAGAATCGAGGCGCACGGCGGGCTGATTTTCGGCGGATTTACAAGCGCCTTGCGAAGCTCTTACATCCGTCTGACACATGCTCTCAAAGCTGTGCGAACTTATAATCAGACAATGAGAACAGCCGCAGGGCTGACATGTCGTAGCTTTTTCAGTGTGGTCCTTCTTGGCTGTTGGTACTACCGAATGAATACCGGGGCGGATCGAGTGATCCGCCCCGGTTCTTTTTTGGAAGGTGAGACGGGCAACAGGCGTTTCGAGCGGCCTCATGATGACCCGATCCGCCCTGCTCACTGCCGTTTTGATGCTGCCCCTGCCTTTGCTGGCTGCGGTGAAGGTCCCGGCGATCTTCTCCGATCATCTGGTGCTTCAGGCGGGCAAACCGGTGGCGGTTTGGGGCACGGCGGCGGCTGGTGAGAAGGTGACGGTGGGTTTCGCGGCGCAGGAGAAATCGACAACGGCGGGTCAGGACGGAGCCTGGAGCGTGAAGCTCGATCCTTTGAAAGCCTCGCCGGAGCCGCAGGTGCTCAAAATCAACACGCTGACGATTCAGGATGTGCTCGTCGGAGAGGTATGGCTCGGCTCCGGGCAGTCGAACATGGCCATGCAGGTGAAAGGGGCGAAGGATCTCGAAGCGAGCAAGGCAGCCGCGAAGCTACCGCAAATCCGCGTCTTTACCGAAGGCAGCAGTGCCGCCCAGACAGCGCAGAGCATGGGAAAAGGGAACTGGATTGTCTGCTCGCCGGAGACGGTGGAGCGCTTTTCGGCCACGGCGTATTTCTTTGGTCGGTCCCTGCATGAGGAGCTGAAGGTGCCAGTGGGCCTGATCGTCTCCGCCGTGGGTGGCACACCGATTGAAAGCTGGATCGACGCGGCGGCGCAGCGTGCGCAACCCGAGTTGAAAGGCTTCTTTGAAGCGATGGCGGCGGCGGATGCGAAGTTTGACGAGGCGGCGGTGAAGGCTGCCTACGAGAAGCAGGTGGAGAAATGGAAGGAGGCCGTGAAAGTGGCTCGTGCGGCCAACATGCCGCTGCCGCAGAAGCCTCGTGATCCCATCGAGACACGCCAACGCAAAGGCAATGTGGGTGGACTCTTCAATGGCAAGATCGCGCCGCTGATCCCTTACACACTTCGCGGAGCCATCTGGTATCAGGGCGAGGCGAACAGCGCCGATGACAAGGCTCCTTACTACCAAGAGCAGCTCACGCTGCTGGCGAAGGAATGGCGGCAGCGCTGGGGCGATGAGTTTCCTTTTGCCTGGGTGCAATTGCCGAACTTCACGCGCCCCGGCACCGGCTGGCCGCTCGTGCGTGATGAGATGCGCCAGGCCTTGGCGACCATCCCGAATAGCGGCATGGCCATCACGCTCGACATCGGCGAACTGAAGGACATCCATCCGAAGAACAAGCAGGACGTGGGCCGGCGACTGGCCCTCTGGGCATTGGGGAAGGTGTATGACAAACCTGTGGTGGCCACCAGCGGGCCGCTGGTGAAAACGGTGACGCGTGAGGGATCATCGCTGATCGTTCAGTTCGATCATGCCGTCGGTTTGAAGGCCAACGGCGCACTGAATGAGTTTGAGGTGGCCGGTGCGGATGGCGTTTTCAAATCGGCCGAGGCCCGCATCGAAGGCGACAAGGTCGTTTTGACCGGTGAAAGCAGCGCCACGGCCACGCAGGTGCGTTATGCCTGGAAAGATGCCACTTCAGCAGTGCTGGTGAATGCCGCCGGCATCCCGGCTTCGACCTTTCAGATGCCCGTCGGGGCCCAATGAGGCTCAGACGGTCTTTTCGAGTTCGCTCTGGCTTTCGAGGACTTTTTGCGTCTGACGCTCGCGGAAGGCCTGCAGCTTCTTGGCGAGCGCACGGTCCTCATTGGCGAGCATGGAGACGGCAAAAAGACCGGCATTGAGAGCACCGGCATTGCCGATGGCAAAGGTGGCCACGGGGATGCCGCCGGGCATTTGCACGATGGAGTAGAGGCTATCCATGCCGCTGAGTGCTCGGCTTTGCACCGGCACGCCGAGCACGGGCACGGTGGTCATGCTCGCAGTCATGCCGGGGAGGTGGGCGGCACCGCCAGCACCCGCGATGATGCACTTCAGGCCGCGCTGCGAGGCGGTGGTGGCATAGTCGTAGAGCAAGCCGGGCGTGCGATGGGCGCTGACGACCTTCTTTTCAAAGGGAATGCCGAAATCGGCGAGCACCTGCGCGGCGTTTTGCATGGTGGGCCAGTCGGAACTGGAACCCATGATGATGCCCACGACGGGCGGAAGCTGGATGTTTGTATCGCTCATGCGGCCATTAGCATGGACGGCGGTGCCGCAGCGTCAACGAACACCTCGCCGGGTCATGCTTCGCGGCGGGCCACATACACAAAGGCAGGTGGCAGATTCGCCCACACGACTTCGGTGGTGGTTACATTTGGCAGGAGAGAGCCGAGGAGCTCGCGGAAGTGCTGGCCCGCTGGGAGCAGATGAAAGCCAAAGTAAGCGAAGGTCACAAAACAGCCGCCGG
>JBILVU010000057.1:0-34111 GCA_044370285.1 Prosthecobacter sp. | reverse complement strand
ATACGGCATGTCCTCGTTCAAAGCCTGCACCACCCAATCACGGTAAAGGTAGGAGTATTTGGTCGAATCGAGCCAGTCCGGCGTTTGATCCACATAACGGGCCAGATCCAGCCAGTGGCGTGCCCAGCGTTCGCCGTAGTGCGGACTCGCGAGGAGCTGCCGCACTTGGTCGGACGTGTCCGACTCGTCAGACATGTCGGACGGCGGCAGCCCGGTGAGATCAAATGCCAGCCTGCGCTGCAAAACATGGGCCTCAGCTTTCGGGGCCGGCTTCATGCCTGCCGCCTCCATCTTGGCGAGAATGAAAAAATCAATCCGCGTCTTCGGCCAGGCGGTGTCCTTCACCTTCGGCAGTTCCACCCGCTTCAGCGGCGCAAACGACCACGGCACCGGCTTCGGACCTTCGTCCTTTTTCGCCACGGCCAGCCCGCCAGATGCCAGCAGGAGTAGCGTGAGAGTTTGAGGAACAAAAAAGCGCATGAATCATCTACATGACTCATGCGCCGCTGCTTTCAGCGAACAGCGAGAGAGATCAATGCGCCTGCTTCAGGTGCTCGCCGAGGATGTCGCGGCCAAAGTCGCCGTCGAAGCTGCGGAAGACGCTGTGAACGTGGTTGGCGTCATTTTGCGTATTGTCGTATTCGATGAGGAAGCTCTTGCCTTGCACGCGGTAGTAATGCGGCTCGCCGCGTTCTTTGCCACCGGCCCAGCCGAAATGCACGCCACCGGTCTTTTCGATATCGGCAAGGGTTTCAGCGGCCAGTTCGGGGCGCATGCGCTCGGTGTATTCGAGGACGATGCGGCGGAGGAGGGCCTTTTGGGCTTCGTTCATCTCGGTCTCAGGCAGGCCAGCGGGTTGAAGAGGGTTCACCTTATGCTCCGCAGCGGTGATCATCTCTTTCGGTGCGGCATCGGCGACGACGGCTTTCTTGAACTGAGCTTCATCGAGCGATTTCACCAGCTCGCGGCCGAGCTCTTCTTCTTTGCCGAGCACCCGGAGACCGGTGAGTGGTCCCTGGCGGATTTCGCCGGGGTTCGTGCCCATGAAGGCGGGCGAGCTGCGGATGAGCTGACCGTCTTTGAGCGTGAAATTCAGCGCGAGGTGATGGCCTTCCACACGCCAGCCCCAGGAGCCTTTGACGCCCGGCGTGCCGAAGATGGAGACGAAGTATTTTTCGGGGTCACGCTTCTCGCGAACGGCGGCGCGTTTTGATTCATCGGCGCCTTCGATTTGATACAGCACCTCTTCGAGACTCATGATGGTGACGGCTTTGGCGGAGCCACGGAAGCTCAGGCCAGTATTCAGCAAGGCGTGGGCCAGCAGGCGCTGCTGCGGCGTCATCTCCTTCATCGGCAGGCCTTTGCGCTCGCGAGGGATGAAGTGCCAGTTTTCACGCTCCTCGCTGCCGAACTCGAAGGTGGCCTTCGCCTTCTGCTCCGGCGTGAGGGCGGCGAGGAAGATGCCGGCCATGTCCGCCATCTGCGCCCCGGCTTCGTGAGCCTGGAGAGCGGGTGAAACGAGCAGCGAGAGGGCGGCGGCGAGGCCGAGGAGGCGTGTGGGAGCTTTCATGAGAGGTTGGGAAACGATAAAACGGGCTGCGGTGAACGCGGCGGCAGGCTCTTCTTTGTCAGAAGCCTGCCCAAATCAATGCGTGAGGGCGTAGAAGATGATGTTGATGCCCAGCGGGTAGGCGTATTTCTCGCTGAACTCGCGGAAGTACCACGGATCAGTGCCCTCCTGCTCCCAGCCTTCGCCGGTGTCCGTGTTCCAGCAGATGACCATCATGAGGCGGCGCTTGTCATCGAAGACGCCGCGATAATGGACGTGCTCGGAGCCGGGCTTGTCGAACTCATGCGTGATGCCCTGCTGGATGACATACTCGGCGTAGCGGATGTGCGGGATCTGCGGCTTCACCTTGATGGGGAAGACCATGTGGAAGATCTCGTGCTCCAGCGGGATCTCCTCGATCTTGCGGTCCGGCCAGATTTGCTTCAGCGCCACCTCGAAATTCTCCCAGGCCTCCGTGCCCCAAAAATCATCCACCATGATGAAGCCGCCATTGAGCATGTAATCACGCATGGCTTTGGCCTCCGAATCTTCGAGGCTGATGTGACCCACCTCGATCATGTAGAGAAAGGGATAGTGCCGCATCTGCTCGGGATCGATATCGACCACCGCGCCGTTTGGGTTCACTTGCAGCGAGGTGAGCTGCTGGAGACGGTAGGACATGTTCAAATCCGAATCCGGGTAGTCCGTGGCCCATTGGCGACCTGAGCGACCCCAGCCGCCGCGTCCGCCGAAGGAATTGTAGCGGATGCGGGCAAAGGTGAAGACGTCATTCGGCAGCTCCTTGCTCACCGGCCAGGTGGGATACTCATTACCATGTCCGCCACGGCGAAGCTCACGCGGATCTTCCGGCAGCGAACCATCCTGCACGCCGAAGGAGCGCGGCTTTCCGCCTTCCGATGGCTCCTGCGCCATCGCGACGACGAGTGACGCGGCAATGGCGAGAAGGGCGAGACGTTTCATGGCGCAGTGTTCGGCGAGTGCGGGGCAGGTTTCAAGCCAGCCGGAAGAGCTTCTTCGAGTTCTCAAAGAGGATTTTGCGCTCGATGGCCTTGCTGGAGGCCAGCTTGCGGATGGCGGCAATTGTCGCCGCGCCCTGGCAGCCGGGGCCACGACCGAGATGATCGGCGCAATCACTGCCATAAAGCACCTTGTCTTGATGCCGGTCGAAAAAGCCACGTGTGTGGTCCTCATCGCGAGTCAGCGCCAGCAGACCGCTGCCGGCGGACATATCGGCAAACATGTTCGGATAATCTGCCAGATAGCGATCCGTGAGGCCGCCGGGCGTGATCTTGCCTTTGGGGTAGTTCACCTTCTGGTCGTGATTTTTGTCGATGTTCCCCCAAAAGGCCTGCGCATGACCGATGAAGTTCGTTTTGGGAAACTTCGCCAGCATCGTGTGCAGCCGGTCGTAACCGAGGTTGTAGGTCTGGTGCTGGAAGTGCATCAAAATGGGCACCTGATACTCCGCGGCCAGTTCATAGAGGCGCTGACTTTGCGGCGAATCGCACTCCACCATGAATTTCTGCTCGCCGATCATGCAGGCCCCCTGCTTGAGCCAGTGCTCCAGCTCGGCCGGGGCTGAATCGAGATCGGTGACCTCATTGCAGGCCCAGAAATACGAATCGGGATGCGCCTGGGCAAAATCCCGAGCCCAGGCCGTGGACACGCATTTCGCGGCGAGGCCGTTCGATTTGCCGCTGTGGGTCGAGGGCCGGTTCACATAGGTGCCACCGGGCAGGATGATGGATTTCGTCACGCCCATGGCCTTTTGATGCAGCAGCAGATGAGCGTCGCTGCGCAGGTGGTAGTTCATGTGCTGATGAATGTCGATCACCGGCTCCACCGCCTCCTCGGCGGCCAGTGGAGAGGCGGCAGCGGCAAAGACGGTCGAGAGGAAATGGCGTCGGTTCATGCGTGACTGAATACGGCCGCCGAAGGGGCCTCCATTCACGGGGCTGAAAAGGCCTCGGAGGGGCCGCGGGAATCAAACGCCTTGCTATATCCCCTATTGATGGGACTATGACCGCCCTCAAAACACGAGGGAAAGCAGATTATGAGTCAACACACCTTCCCCGAGTTGGGAATCGCTCCCGAGCTTCTCGGAGCCGTCAAAGAGCTGGGCTTCGAACAGCCCTCTCCTATTCAAGCCCAAGCTATCCCCGTGGCATTGGAAGGCCGCGACGTCGTCGGCCAAAGCCACACCGGCAGCGGCAAGACGATGGCCTTTGGCATCCCCGTGGTGCAGCGTGTGGATGGCAGCATTCGCCGCGTGCAGGCCCTCGTCCTATGCCCCACCCGCGAGCTGGCCATGCAGGTCTGCGCGGAGATTCATAAGCTCGCCTGTCACAAGGAAGGCGTCCGCGCCACGCCAGTCTATGGCGGTGCTTCCTATGATCGCCAGATCCGCGCCCTCCAGGCCGGTGCGCAAATCGTCGTCGGCACGCCAGGGCGTATCCTCGACTTCATCGAGCGTGGCACGCTGAACGTGAAAGAGCTCAAGATGCTCGTCTTCGACGAAGCCGATGAGATGCTCGACATGGGCTTCTCCGACGACATCGACCGCCTCATGGAGGCCGTCCCCGAGGATCGCCAGACGATTTTCTTCTCCGCCACTTTCGAGCCGCGCATCCGCCGCCTCGTGGAGAATTACACCCGCAACGCCGCCACGATCACCATCGAGCAAAAGGCGATGACCGTGCCCACCATCGACCAGCGCTACTACGAAGTGCATGGCCGCTCGAAGGCCGAAGTGCTCTGCCGCGTGCTCGATGTGGATTCTCCGCGTCTCACCATCGTCTTCGCGAATACGAAGAAAGCCGTCGATGACGTCACGGATGCCCTCGTGGGCCGTGGCTACGCTGCCGACCGCCTCCACGGCGATTTGAACCAAATCATGCGTGAGCGTGTGATGAGGAATTTCCGCAATGGCACCATCGAAATCCTCGTCGCCACCGATGTGGCCGCCCGCGGCCTCGACGTGAACGACATCGACCTCATCGTCAATTTTGAGCTGCCCTACGACTGCGAAGACTATGTGCATCGCATCGGCCGCACCGGCCGTGCGGGCAAAAGCGGCAAAGCCGTCAGCCTCGTGGCTGGCCGTGAGATTTACCTCATCCAGCGCATCCAGCGCTTCATCAACACCCGCATCAACCGTGCGAAGGTGCCCTCCCAGGAGGAGATCGAAGCCACCCGCGTGGATCAGACCTATGAAAAGCTCAAGCTCGCCCTCGAAAGCGGCGAATACACCAAGCACGAGCACAGCATCCAGCGCCTGCTCGATGCCGGATTCACCGCCACGGAGATCGCCAGTGCCTTGATGCATCTCTGGATCAAAGACAGCGCCCGCGAAGGCGAGCAGATCGTCGAAGATCGTGCGATGAAGAAGAAGGAAATGCCGCAGCAAGAGTTCCGAGCCCGTCCGATGGCCGTCGAAGGTGCCACCGCCGAGCCCGCCAACACGCCCGAAGTCACCGTCGCTTCTGCCCCTTCGGTCTCTTCCGTCCCTTCCGAGGCTTCCGCCTCTTCCTTCGAAGACGACGAACCTTCCATGCCGAAGCGCCAGACCAGCTTCGCGCAAAAAGGCCCCCGCTCCGGCATGGTGCGCCTCTTCATCAACATCGGCGGCATGGACATGGTGCGCCCCGCCGACATCGCCGGCATGCTCTACAACAACGTGCAGGACCTCACCCCCGGCAGCATCGGCACCATTGATGTGCTGGAGAAATGCAGCTTCGTGGAGGTTCCCGATTCCGCCGTGGAATCCGTGCTCGAAACCATTCGCCAGCAGGCCCCCATGGTCCGCAATCGCGAAGTCCGCATGGACTACGCCGATCGTCCTGACGACACCTCCGGCATCCGTCCGAAACGCTTCGGCGGTGGCGGCGGTTTTGGTGGGGGTGGCTTCAAAAAAGGCGGTTTCGGCGGCGGTGGTGGGTTCAAGAAACCCGGCTACGGCGGCGGTGGTGGCGGCTTTGGCGGCGGCCCGCGTCGTGAAGACGCCGGTGGCGGCGGTTACGGCGGCGGTGGATATGGTGGTGGAGGCGGCGGCTTCAAGAAGCCCGGCTTCGGCCCCAAACCCAAGCCATGGATGAATCGCGAAGGTGAAGGCCCCAGTTCCGGCTACGGCGGTGGCGGCGGCGGAGATTCCGATGGCGGCCCACGCCGCGAAGACGCCGGTGGCGGCTTCGGCGGTGCTGCCGGTGGCGGCTACAAAAAGCCCGGCTTCGGCGGCCCTGGTCGCTTCGGCGGCGGTGGCGGCGGCTTCAAAAAGAAGTGGTAAGATTTCCACAAGGCATCGGGAGACATTCCGGTGCCTTGTTTGTTTTAAACCTGTTCGTGAACTCTTGACTCTTTTCACGCGGCCCGGCATTCTCGCGGCCCGGAATAAATCCAATCACAACTCACACCTTTATTTTATGGCCATCAAAGTCGGAATCATCGGAGCAGGCGGCATGTTGCAGTATCACGCGGCGGGTTTCCGCCAGGCAGGCGCGGAAATCGTGGCCGTGGCAGATGCCGCGCCCGGAGCCGCGAAGCGGGCGGCGGAAAAATATGGCATCGCGAAGTCCTATGAATCCGTCGGTGCCATGCTCAAAGGCAGCCCGGAGATCAAAGCGGTCAGCGTGATCGTCCCGAACAAGTTTCACAAGCCACTCACCATCCAGTGCCTCAAGGCCGGCAAACATGTCTTCTCTGAAAAACCCCCGGCGATGAACGCCAAGGAGGTCAAAGAGATCATCGACACCGCCAAGGCCGCAAAGCGCAAGGTGCTCTTCAATTTCAACAACCGCGCCCGCCCCGAATCGCAGGCCATGATGAAATACATCACCGATGGTACCGTGGGCAAAATCAACTCCGCGCAGGCCAAGTGGATTCGCCGCACCGGCATCCCCGGCTTCGGCGGCTGGTTCACCACCAAGGCCCTCTCCGGCGGTGGTCCGCTCATCGACCTCCTGCACATGATCGACCTCGCCATGTATTTCATGGGCTATCCTGAGCCCGCTCACGTGCTCGGCCAGACCTTCTCCGATTTCATCACCGATAAGCAGTTCAAAGGCCCCTGGGGCATCCCCGACCGCGCCGATGGCACCACCGATGTCGAAAACGCCGCGCACGGCTTCGTCACCTTCAAAGGCGGCCAGGTGCTCAGCCTCCAGGTTTCCTGGGCGGAGATGGTGAAGCGTGAGGAAGTCTCCGTCGTCTTCCAAGGCACGAAGGCCGGTGGCAAGGTCGAGCGCCTCTTCGGCATCGACGGCCTCGACAACACCGCCATCGACACCTGCGAGCTCTACGTCCAGGAAAACGGCCACAGCGTGAACCGCAGCATCATCACCCCAGCCTGCGAAGACATGGGTCGCATCGGTTCCGCCGCGAACTTCATCCACGCCATCGAAGGCAAAGCCGCCCCGCTCAACACCCCCGAGCAGGCCCTCCGCCTCATGCAGGTCATCGACGCCATCTACGCCTCCGCGAAGACGAAGAAGCCGGTCTCGATTTAAGGAGCCTCGGATCAAATCCAAAGGGAGAATGGGCTGGGGCCCGTTCTCCCTTTTTTGCTTTTAATCTGGCGGCTCCTCGTAGCGGAAAACGTGAGTTTTCCGACCTGGATGTTGATTCGCTTTCGGCGTGCTGACGCCCGCCGCTACGAACAACGAATGGTGCCTCCACTCACTCCGCCTTCTTCTTTTTCTTCCCACCGGCTTTCTTCGGATCGGTACCGCCGTTCGGGCTAAGGCGTTTCCACCAATCGGGGCCTTCGGCGTCGATCTTGGCGTTGTGCTCACTGAGGCGGGCTTTGAGCTCGTGGAAGCGCTGGGATTCCTTGTCCTTGAGATCGGTGGTCTCTTTCGGGTCGTCATGGAGGTTGTAGAGCTCGAATTGGGTCAGTTCGGCGTTGGCGAGGATTTTCCAGTCCTCCACCCGCATGGCGATTTTGGGGTTCGGAGCCATGTGCAGCCGCCAGAAGAGCGGCTGCGGGCGTTCGAGCTTCGTAGCGCTGCCATCGAGAGCAGCGAGGACATTCACGCCATCAAGCGTGCGATCCTTCGGCACCTCAACACCGGCGATGCCGAGCATCGTGGGAAACATATCGCTGCCGATGACGGGCACGTTGCTTGTGGTGCCGGGCTGGATCTTGCCAGGCCAGCGAGCGAGGCCAGGCACGCGGATGCCGCCTTCATGCACATCGCGTTTGCGACCGCGAAGGCCGCCGCTGGAGCCGCGGCCGGGGGATTTGATGCCATCGCCCTCGGGGCCGTTGTCGGAGGTGAAGAAGATGAAGGTGCTCTCGGCCAGTTTTTGTTCGTCGAGCGTCTTCATGAGCATGCCAAAGGCGTGATCCATCTGCGTGACGTTCGCGTGATGCTCACGCTGGATGTCGTCGGTAAGGTCCGGGTAGAGTGCTTTGAACTTCGGATCGGATTTGATGGGGTAGTGCGGTTCATGCGTCCACACGGCGAGAAAGAAGGGCTTTGACGCATCCCGCTTCTCTTTGAGCCAGGTGATGGCCTCGCTGACGACGAGCGGGGCGGAGTAGCCCTGCATCTGGCCGACGGGCTGGCCGTTGCGGGCGAAGTTGTTCGGGTTTTCGTGCGTGGGGCCAGCGTTGTTTTGCGTGGCTAGCCACCAATCGTAGCCGTGATCACCCGGCTGCGGCTGCGCGGGGTTATTGAAGAGGCCGTTGAGATGCCATTTGCCGCTGTGGCAGGTGCTGTAACCCGCTTTTTTCAGCAGCGATGGCAGCGTGACCTCGCTCGTGCGCAGATGTACCTCCGAGCCCTCGGCGATCCAGGTGTAAACCCCATTCCGATGTGGCGTGCGGCCGGTGAGCAAGGCGGAACGCGAGGGGCTGCACACGGCGCTACCGGAGTAGCATTGCGTGAGCCTCACCCCCTGCTTCGCAAAGGCATCCAAATTTGGCGATTGGATGATCGGATGCCCAAAACAACCCAGATCGCCGTAGCCAAGATCATCCGCGAGGAAGAGGATCAGGTTCGGCTGAGCCGAGAGGAACGAGGCTGAGATGAAGAAAAGAAGGGTGAGGAGGCGCATGAGGCGCTTCAACGCCGAACGAGACGATGAAAATTCTGCCTTTCATCCGTTCCGGGCACAATTTACGCTTCTCCCATCCGTTTGGAGACGTAGCTTTTCACACCATGAGACTCCCCACCTTCCTTCTGGCCTGCCTGTTGTTCTCTGCCGCCATGCTGCCTGCCCAGCAGCGAGTGGATGAACGCGAACTCCACAGCTGGGCGGATCGTGGCGATGCGGATGCGCAGTTTGAGCTCGGCGTGCGCCAAATCACCGGCGAAGGCATGGAGAAGAACCCAAAGGCTGGGGCCGCCTGGATCGAAAAGGCCGCGAAGCAAAAGCACCGCCAGGCCATGCATGTGCTGGGCACGCTGTATCAGGACGGCGCCGGCGTGAAGAAGGACCTCGCCAAGGCGCACGAGTGGTATGAAAAAGGCGCAGCGGTGGGCTTTCCGGTCTCCCAGCATGCACTCGGAGCACTTTACGAGACAGGCGAGGGCGTCACCAAAGATCCCGCGAAAGCGGCGGAGTGGTTCAAGAAAGCCGCCGAGCAAGGTCACGCCCAATCGCAGACCGCCTACGCCTCGAAGCTGGAAAACGGCGGCGGCGTGCCGAAAAGCGCCGCGAAGGCCGCCCTGTGGTATTTGAAGGCCGCGCAGCAGGGCTACATCCTCGCCATGAGCCGCATCGCGAATCTGTATTACACCGGCCAGGGCGTACCGGTCGATTTCCGTCGGGCGAAGGCCTGGTATCAGCGTGCCGCCACCTCCGAGGACCCCTGGTCGTCGAACAACCTCGCGTGGTTCTTCGCCACCTGTCCGGATGAAAGCATGCACAATGGCGAAATGGCCGTGGAACTCGCCCGACGCGCCTTGAAGCTCGTCACCGAGATCGCCCAGGAGGAAGAGCAGCCCTACGAGATGATCGATACCATGGCCGCTGCCTTGGCCCGCAATGGCGAGTTCAAAGAGGCCGAGCTTTGGCAGAAGCGCTCCATCGCCCTCCTCGCTGAGGACAAGGAGGTGGCGCCGGAGGACCGCAAGAAGCTCGACACCGAATTCAGCACCCGCCTGAAGCTCTACCAGAAGCAAACCCCCTTCGCCGAACCCGAAGCCGAGGGCGAAGAAGGTGCCGAACCTCTCCCGCAAGACACCATCCTCCAAGAGCAGGGCCTTCCAGAGACGCCGAAAAAAGCCCCGAAGAAGCCGAATCGCGGCACGGTCGTCTAAATTCGATGGGCGGAGTCTTTGGAGACATCGGAGAAAAGTGCTCAGTAAGCCGTGCTTAGTGCTCAGATTTGCGCTTGCGCCACGTTTCATGCTCCGATCTTGTCGTTCACCTCTCCGATCCTGCCCAAAAACTCCACTGAGCACTGAGAACTGAGCACTTCCCTACTCTCTGCTCTTCCCCCTTTGCTTCACGCGCCCATGTCCACCCTCACCGTCCGAGCCGCCAGCCTCCCACCGCCGATCCCCGGCCTCAACCGCGCCCTTCGCAAACCGAAGAAGAACATCCCGCAGACGAAGATCGAGCGGGACCACATCCTCGCCAAAGTGCGCGAGTATGCGCAGCAGGTCGGCCTCGTGCCGCCCATCCCGCTGGAGGAGCTGGCACAGCACACGGCGAAGCTGATGGCCATCGAGGGCTTCGATCCCATCCATCGCGACTACATCGGCGTGCTCATGGCGAACGAAAGCTGGCGCGAACACCTCGCGACCGTCCCCTTCGAAAAACGCCTGCTGTTGATGCCGAAGTGCCTCCGCGTGGAGAGCAAGTGCCCCGCGCCCTTTGATGAGTTCGGCCTGCTCTGCAAGCAGTGCGGCCTGTGCAGCATCCAGGACTTCCAAAACGAGGCCGAAAAGCTCGGTTACGCCGTTTTGGTCGCTGAAGGCAGCGCCATCGTGATGTCGCTCATCCAAACCGGCAAGATCGAGGCCATCGTCGGCATCTCCTGCCTGCCCGTTTTGGAAAGAACCTTCCCGTATGTGGAAGCCGCGGCCATTCCCGCCGTCGCCGTGCCTTTGCTTCAGGACGATTGCATTGATACCGTCGTCGATATCGACTGGGTGTGGGACTACATCCACCTCACCAGCGAGGACAAAACACGCCGTCTCAATCTCAACGAACTGCACGACGAGGTGAAGACCTGGTTCACCCGCGAGTCGCTCGACGCGCTCATGGGCCCGCCGCGTGGCCACACCGAGGAAATCTCACGCGATTGGCTCGCCCGTGCCGGCAAGCGCTGGCGACCGTTTTTGACCGTGGCCGCGTATCAAGCGCTCCGCGATGATCCCGAAGCACCGATCAGCGATTCCATCAAACGCGCCGCCATCTCCGTCGAGATCTTCCATAAGGCCTCTCTCGTCCATGACGACATCGAGGACGGTGATGCCGAACGCTACGGCGAAACCACGCTGCACACCGAGCACGGCATCCCCGTCGCGCTGAACATCGGCGATCTGCTCATCGGTGAAGGTTATCGCCTCCTCGCCGATGGCGACCTGCCTGCGCATATCCGCAGCGCCGCTCTGCTCGTCGCCGCGGAAGGTCAGCGTGAGCTTTGCATCGGCCAGGGCGCTGAGTTGCTCTGGACGCGTCATCCCGTGGCCCTCACCAGCCAGCAGGTGCTCGAAATCTTCCGCAGCAAAACCGCGCCCGCCTTTGAAGTCGCTCTGAAAGTCGGAGCAGCCCTCGCTGGCCGCCTCGATGAATGCGCCGACGTGCTCCACACCTACAGCGAGAATCTCGGCATCGCCTACCAGATCCGCGATGACATCGACGACCTCGGCGAAGACAGCGCCGCCGCCAACGAATGGAGCATGCGCCCCAGCATCATCCTCTCGCTCCTTCGCGAGAAGGGCCAAGGCAGTGTTAAAGAAACGATGGAAGCCCTTTGGAACGGCCAGCCCTGCGAAAAGCCCACCAACGCCCTCATCCGCAATTGGTCCCACGACAGCGGTGCCTATGAAAAGGCCACCACGCTGCTCGAAGGCTACAAAGAAGCCGCCATCCGCAGTTTGCAGGAAGTCGAGATACCGAATCTGAAAGGCCTGCTGCGCCGCGTGATCGGCAAAATCTTCAACGAACTCGAAATCAAAGGCTGGTGCCGCGAATTCGAGCAGAAGAACCTCAATCCCGAACTCCTCGCCGAAGCCGCCAAAGCCGCCGAGCATCTGGTGGCGGTGCCGCAGAAGGCGTGAGCGGAAATTGAAACCTTCTGCCACCCAACCTTCCACAATTCCCGCACAGCACCGGGCCTTGTGTTCATGAGGGGCACCGCTATGGGTGGCCGCTCGATTTTGCTCCCCCTGACCATGCCCGACGCCGTCCTCCCCACCGAACATACCGATCCTGTAAACACCCAGATCCTCTCCGTGAGCGAGGATTGCGTGAAGGGCTTTCACCTGCATCCCTTTCAGTTCATTGCCGAGCAAAGCGGCGTGCCCTTTGACTCCGTGGTGGAGCGCATCCGCGCCATGCTCGCCGCGGGCGTGATCCGCCGCGTGCGCCAGACGCTGCTGGCGAACAAACTCGCCGAAGGTGCCCTCATCGCCTGGAAAGTGCCGACCGAAAAACTCGACGCCGCCTTTGAGTTCCTCTTCAAACAAGATCCTTTCAGCGGCCATGTTGTCCTTCGCAGCACGGACCGTGAGGTCAGCGGGAGTGACTTCCGTCTTTGGACGACCCTCAAGGTGCCCCAAGACAAAAACATCAACGAGCACTGTGACCTACTGAAGCGTCTCATCGGTGCCGAAGACTATTACACCATGCAGGCGCATGGCATTTTCGCTCTCGGCGTGGGCCATGTGCGCCGCAAGTCCATGGAACCCGGCGAAAAAGCCGATGAACCCGCGAAGATGATGACCACCAACATTGCCGACCTCGACGCGGAGGAGTGGAATGTGCTCCTCAACCTCAAAGGCGACCTCAAGCCTGAGGAGATCGGCCCGGAGCCGTGGGCTGGCCGTGCCAAAGATGCTGGGGTGAGCCTCGAACGCTTCTGCGAAGTGGCGAAGCAGCTCGACAAGAAAGGCGTCATCGGTCGCTTCTCGACCTTCCTGGAGCATGTGAAGCCCAGCGCCAGCGGTCAGCGTGTCACCCGCTTCAATGCCCTCTTCCACTGGCGTGTGCCGCAGGGCATGGAAGAACGCGCCGGCAGCGAGGTGGGCCGTCACCCCATCATGACCCACTGCTACTGGCGTGAAGGCGGTGAGCGCTTTGCCAATGTCAACATCATGGGCGTCATCCACGGCACCGACAAAGACACGGTCCTTACCCACAAGGCCGCCATCGACAAGCACCTCGCTGACATCAACATTCCCCTGCTCTACACGAACGTCTTCTGGGGCGGCCGCAGCGAGATCAAGCCCAGCGAGATCAGTCCCATCATCTACAAGCAGTTCCACGAGCAGTGGAAGGATGTGGCCGGACCGGTGATTTGAGAGCGAACCGGTGAATAGCTTGTCGAGTTATGGGGAAGTCTGACGACTTCCGCTACGGGGGAGACTGTCACCAGTGCATTCGTAGCGGCAAACGTCCGTTTGCCCACCAGGCGTGCCTCGTGAGCGATTCCACACGCAGCCATGCCCCATTCCTGACTCAGGCATGTCTTGACCTTCCGCATTCAGGCTCTACTCTCAGCCCTCTCCAAAACGGGGGCGTACTGGTTTCGACGGGTCGTCTGAGTTCGGAGCTGCATGCCGAGGATGATTCGTTGGCCTCGTTAAAAACTCGGATCAAAAACATAAATGTGAACTCTAACGAGCTCGCTCTCGCGGCTTAAGCCCCGCGACATCGTGCAGGCAATGTCTGGTAGCCTGCCCGATGCCACTACCAGGCTGGTTTGATCATCGGGCGACCGGGTGACAAACGAGATCCAACAGGACGCTGGGTGAAGAGTAGGCCGTCTCAAGCCGCCTCCCACCGAGACCAAAGATGAGACTGAGCATGGAGATGCTGCGGATAACGGCGGTTCGGACAGGGGTTCAACTCCCCTCGCCTCCACTTCCTTGAAGTACAAGGATTTGATGGGCAGGCACGGACGGACGGAAGGACTTACTTCCGCTTTTTCGTCTTGGGCTTCTCAGCCCCGGCGAGTGGGATCGAATGGATCTCAAAAGGAGCAGACGTGGCGCTGTCGAACTCGGCGGCGGCTTCGAGGCCGGCGCGGGCGATCTCTTCGGCGCTTTTGCCGCTGTCGTAGGCGGTTTGCATGGCTCCGAGGGCGAAGTCACGACCCGAGCCGGCGGCCCAGAATTTGTGAAACTGCTGGGCTGAGCGGTAGGAATAGAGGGCGAAGATGCCGTGGGTGTTCGCGGCGAGGCCGTAGAACTGGGTGGTCTCGTATTCCTCGCCCTTGTCTGGCATGGCCGTCATGAAGTACTCGGCCTTCAACCATGCGTGGGCATGGCGGAAGGTCTCGAAGATCATCTCGCAGGAGGAGAAGTCGCGAGGACGGTCAGGATTGGAGAAGTAACTGTTGAGCACGACGAGGCTGGCCGAGGTGCCAGTGAGGCCGATGAAGGTATCGCCGATCTTGGTGATCTTCGTCTTGTTCACGACATGGCCAGCCTTCTGACGCAGCGAGCCGAGGCAGCTCAATGTATCCGCCCCAATGCAGGCGACTCCGTTTTTCTGGGTGACGACGATGGTGGACATGATTGGAAGAAATGACGAAGGCCTGAAATCCGAATGACGATTGGGCTCAGTGGCCTTTGTCGATCATCGCAGCGAACTCGGAGAAGAAGTATTTCGCGTCGTTCGGACCGGGGGCGGCTTCGGGGTGGTATTGAACGCTGAGGACGGGGGCCTCGCGGTGGCGCATGCCTTCGACGGTGCCGTCGTTGAGATTGATGTGGGTGACCTCGACGTTGCCGGGGAGGCTGGCGGGATCGATGGCGAAGCCGTGGTTCTGGCTGGTGATGGCCACCTGACCGTTGCGGAGGTCTTTGACGGGCTGATTGCCACCGCGATGACCGAATTTGAGCTTGAAGGTCCGGCCGCCGTAAGCGTGGCCGAGGATCTGATGGCCGAGGCAGATGGCAAAGATGGGCTTCACGCCGATGAGCTGCTTCACCTCGGTGTGGATGTAACTCAGCGCGGCTGGATCACCGGGGCCGTTGGAGAGGAAGATGCCATCGGGATTCCGAGCGAGCACGTCTTTGGCACTGGTGGTGGCCGGAACGACATCGACACGGAAGCCAGCCTGGCGCAGACGACGGAGAATGTTGCGTTTGATGCCGAAATCGTAGGCCACGATGTGGTGCTTGGCCTCGGGAAGGCTGTGAAAGGCACCGGTGGGGCCGCCTTCACGATTTTGCGAAGGACTGGGGATGTCCCACTCGCGGCTTTCAGTGCTCTCGGGGTCCCAGACGTAGGACTTGGCGGTGGTGACTTCTTTGACGAAATCACTGCCTTCCATGGTGGGGCTGCTGGCGGCGAGCTTCACGGCCTCATCGGTATTGAGCACGGCGCTGGTGATGACGGCACGCATGGCTCCGCGAGTGCGGAGATGCTTGGTGAGGGCACGAGTATCAATACCCTGGATGCCGGGAATGTTCCATTCTTTAAGGTAGCCGTCGAGGCTCTGCGTGCTGCGCCAGTTGCTGGGGATGTCGCAGAGCTCCTCAATGACAAAACCACGAACATGCGGCTGGCTGCTTTCGGGATCGAGCGGGTTCACGCCGTAATTCCCGATCATGGGATAGGTCATGGTGACGATCTGGCCGCGATAGGAGGGATCGGTGAGCACCTCCTGATAGCCGGTCATGGAGGTATTAAAGCAGATTTCGCCGGTGTGTGTGGCCTCGGCGCCGAACGCCGTGCCTTCAAACACCCGGCCATCTTCGAGGGCGAGGAGGGCTTTTTTCATCAAAGTGCGGCCAGTGCGATAAACAGGACGGCGGAGGTTCCAAGCTCAAAGTTGGCGTTTCTCGCAACGAGCCTGGATCAAGGCGATTCCGGCTCTTCGGTGCGCTCGACGAAACGCATGGCGTGATCGATGAAGCGGAGATGGACGTCATCGGTGGGGCCGTTTCGGTTTTTGGCGAGGATGAGCATGGCTTCACCACGCTTTTTCTCTTCAGCCTCTTCGTCTTCGACCTCCATTTTGCCGCCGGCGTAGTCGGCACGCGTGAGGAGGCCCACCATGTCCGCATCCTGCTCGATGGAGCCGGACTCACGGAGGTCAGAAAGCACGGGGCGCTGGCCTTTGCGTGACTCGACTGCTCGATTGAGCTGGGCGAGCACGATGACAGGGACGTTGAGTTCTTTCGCGAGGCCTTTGATGCCGGCGGAAATTTCGGCGATTTCGATCTGGCGATTGTCTTTGGCCCGACGGCTGCCGCTGGTGACGAGCTGCAGGTAGTCGATCATGATCATCTGGATGTCGTGCTGCTTCTTGAGTCGGCGGGATTTGGCACGCATCTCCATGATGTCGAGGCCGGGTGTCTCATCGATGAAGATCTGGGCCTTTTGGAGGTCACGCGTGGCCTTGGCGAGGGCGTCCTGCTGGGCGCGGGAGAGGAGGCCACGGGAGAGATCCTGCATGCTGAGGCGGGCGCGGGAGACAAGCAGACGACGCACGAGCATGGTGGCGCTCATTTCGAGGGAGAAGACGACGCAGGGCTTGTTACAATCCACCGCGATGTGCTCGACGATATTCATCGCGAGGGAGGTTTTACCCATCGAAGGACGAGCGGCAATGACGAACATTTCGCCGCCTTGCAGGCCGCTGCTCATCTGGTCGAGCTTGGAGTAGCCGGTGGAGAGGCCACGAAGCTGGCCTGGATGCTCGAGCATGTATTGAATGCTGTCGATGGCATCCATGACGTGCTGGCTGAGCGTCTTGATGCCTTCCTTGGCCCCCACGGAAGTACGAACGGCGAGAGCACGCTGCTCAGCGTGATCGAGCACGGTATCGATATCCTCATCGAGCTGCTCTTTGCCATGCTCATAGGCGTGGTGAATGTTGAGCGAGGAAGCGTGGATGAGCTCACGGAGAATGTGCTTCTCCATGACGATCTTCTTGTAGTGCGGAAAGTGCGCCGGGATGGGCACGAAGGTGAAAAGATCGCTGATGGCGGCGGCACCTCCTACCTTGTCGAGCAAGTTTTGGTCCCGCAGGGCGTGGGTGACGGTGACGGGGTCGATCGGCAGGTTTTTATCGTAAAACTCGAGCAGCTTTTCGTAGATGGTGCGGTTGGCCTCGTGATAAAAAGCGTGCGCGGGAAGGGTCACGCGACAATCACTCAGGCGCTCGTTGGGGTCCTGGAGGAGGCAGGAGAGCACGCCTTTCTCGGCCTCATCCGAGAACGGCAACGCCCGGTTGATGGAGGCGAGCAGCTCTTCGGCGGTGGGCGTATCCCCTTTCTTCCGGAAGGACTTCGGAGTGCCTTCAGGAGTATTTGATGCAGTCGTAACTGGCGCGGTCGCGGTTGCAGAATCAGCCATGGGATGCCGATCATTGCTGGCTTCTAAACCAAACGCAATGATTCAGTCCGTGGGCTGAGCGAATGTTAGTAAGTGGAACAACTTGGCACGCTTTTCGGATGTGCTGAACGGCCTACCCCAAAATCGGCCTCCTGACTTTTCCCAATCGTTTCCCTGGCGATGCGTAGAGCTTCTTGATGAGCGATAGCACCTTCACCGTTTCGTGCATTTCGATGCCCTCTCCACGCTCCAGGCAAAGCTCCCTGCAAAAAACATAGACCTCCGAGTTTGCCAATTTGGAGATTCGCGTGGTCAAGGGGCTTTCATAAGCAAGTTGTTTTGTGCTTACCTGACTGGCTTTTCGATCCATGAAAAAGAAAATCAGCCAATCATAGGCCACCATCTCTTAATGCTCGCCTGGCAGCCAATCCCGGATCCGGCATAGGTCATCGAAGATCTGCCGCACATCTGGCGCTGAAATGTCTTCTACTTTTGAGCGATAGTAACTCATAGTGGAGCTTCTCTAACTGGCCTCGGGCAAGCCCAGATTCGGGCTAGATCGGCCATTAAAACAAGGGATCGGGGACAATGTGCAGCATGAATGATTCGTCCTTCCGAACAAACAAAGACTTGCTTTTTTTATGCTTTCTCCCGAAAAATGAACGCTCCCCGCATCACCGGGTCCAACGTCGTCCCTTCCCACAACCATCTATGCTCCTTAAAGCAATCAAACACAAAGTCGCCGTGCTTGCCGCCATTGCCGCCTTCCATGGCGCCGCATTTGCCGCTCCAATCGCCGGTATCGAAAAATCCGACCTCGTCAAACCCAGCGCCGAGCTCGACAAAATTCTTGTCACGCTGGAAGCTGAGCAAGCCAAGGTTCAGAAAGACCCTCAAAACACGGGCGCCAATGGTGACTGGACCAAGGCGTTCAACGCAGCCGTGACGCAGGTGCAAGAACTCGCCAACAAGAAGGACGCGAACGCGGCTTACGTGCTGGCGAAGTGGGGCATCCTCGTGGGCGGCAACAACGTGAACGTCAATTCCATCGTCGATCTCTACCGCGCTGCGGGCAGCATCCCTGCTGCGCAGATCGAACTGGCTCAGGTGCTCCTAAATGGTTTTCGCCAGGATACCGATAAGACCCGCGAAGCGGTGAACCTCATCGTGGAAGCCGAGAAGGCCGGCAACAAGCTGGCCCGCCGCATGAAAGCCCAGCTCCACCTTTCGGGCGCTGCCGCTCCCGTCATCGCACAGGACAACAAGACCGCCGTCGAGCTGCTTGAGAAAGCCAGCACAGATGGCGATGGCGATGCCTCCCTGGGTCTCTATCAGATTTACGCCCGTGGCATCACTGGCTACGCGCAAGACTTCGCGAAGTCCTTGGACTACCTGAAGATGGCTGCCGAAAAGCAGGGCAATGCCACCGCCCTTGGTGAATACGGTGCTCGCCTCCTTGCAGGTGACACGGGTGACGGCAAGACCGCTCCGAACCTCGTCACGAAGAACGTGCAGCAGGCGCTGAAGATGTTTGAAGACTCCGCCAAGGGTGGTCTCGCAGCCGCGAACCGCATCCTCGGCCAGATCTATGAAGGCGGCGTGGGCGAAAATAACGCCGACGTGAAGCCTGACCTCCAGAAAGCCATTGAGTATTATGGTAAGGCCGCTCAGGGCAGCGATCCCGCCGCCCTTTTCCGCCTCGCCCAGGCATCTGAATCCGGCATCGCCAAGCCAGATTCCAAGCCTGAAGCCGATGGTTCCTGGGATCCCAAGAACATCCTCGTGCAGCCGAATGCCAAAAATGCCCTCGACCTGTATCGCATGGCCGCCCAGAACAACGCCGCCGAAGCCTTCTTCGCCGTCGGCCGTTTCTATGAAACCGGCACGGTGGTGGATAAAGACCCTGAAAAGGCCTTCTCCCTCTACATCCGCGCTGCCAACGCTGGCGTGCTCGCTGCCATGAATCAGCTCGCTGGCCTTTACGCCAACGGCGCTGGTGTGACGCAGGACATCATCGCCGCTGGTGGCTGGTACAAGCGTGCTGCTGATGCTGACTACGCCCCCGCCAAGATCGCCTACGGCATGATGGCTGAGCAGGGCACCGGCATGGAGCGCAATTTGATCCTCGCTGAGCGCACCTACTCCGAAGCTGCCCAACTGGGTGCGCCGCTGGCCATGGTTCGCCTTGCCGCGCTGCACATCAACGGCGTGGAGCCCGGCAAGCCAAACTTCCCTCTCGCCTGGGCCTATGCCCAGCTCGCTAGCGAAGCCACAAAAGGCCAGTCTGCCGAGATCAACCAGTTCGTCGCCAACCTCGAAGACGCGAAGAAAGACGATAAGAAGATCTACACCGAAGACATGATCAAGCAGGGCAAGGCCGAGCTTGAGAAGCTCAAGAAGAGCATCAACCTCGCCCCCGCACCTGCTGCGTCCGCCGCCCCCGAAGCAGCGCCTGCTGCTCCGAAATCCGACGCCAAAAAGAAGGCGACAAAGTAAGGCGTGATTGAAGAGCAGATTTGCCAAAAACCTGCTTGCCAAAATATCGACTCCCTCTAGTCTCCGGCTCCCTTCGCAAGAGGGGAGCCGGTTTTCATTTCCGGGGCATTAGCTCAGTTGGTAGAGCGCCTGCATGGCATGCAGGAGGTCAGCGGTTCGAACCCGCTATGCTCCACCAAACCCCATGCAGGTTCCGCCATGACGCGTGTTTTCCTTCTCCTGCTATTTTTAACGTCTTTCATTCACGCACGCGAGGTCCAGAGCCATGGCCTGCTGTTCGAAAAATGGCTGCGAGATACCTTCTTCGGAGGTTATGAACCTTCGAGCCACACGCAGAAGTGGGACATACCCGCCAGCGCCAACAAGGAACATGGCCACATTCCGGTAAATCCCAAGGCGGCAAAGCACGGGACCCCCATCGGGCTCGGCGACGCCTTGAGGCAGTTTGAAATCGACGAACCCTTCCTCCTTATCACGGGCTTTTGGCTTCAAAAGACGGAGACACAGAAGGTTTGGACCAATGTGCAGGCCGTGCGGGTGGAGCCGAAGACGTGGCAAAAGCTCTGGCATCCGATCACACGAGCGGATCTCGAAAGGCTCGATGCGGTGATCAAGGACCCATCACTCAGTCTCGATGAGGCAAGAAAGGCGGCGCAGGCGATGAAAGCACGGATTCCCTTCACCAAAGCCGTCATCCAAGTGAATCCGAAGATCGATGGCAGCCAGCGCCGCCTGCAATGCAGCCTTCGTTTTGATGACTTTTTTGCTCACCTAACGCCGGAGACCTCACCCGAGCCGCAGGGGCAGCCGCAGGTCTTCGGAATCCCAGTGCCGAAGGCTTTTGCGTCCAGCCCGAGGGACTTTTGAAGCGTCCTGACCTCAAGGGATTGTGTTTTGCCATTCGACAGGCCCAATTTTCCGTTCAATCTCATTGCCAATCTGCGGCGTCGTTGTTAACACCACGCACAAATTTACCGGCATATGAAGTTCAATATCAGCAAGGAAGCCTTTTTGGGGGCCATCAACCAAGTGCAGCATGTCGTCAGCTCCCGCACGACGCTCGCCATTCTTTCCAACGTCCTTCTGAAGGCCAAAGACGGCGTTCTCGAGCTCACGACGACGGACCTAGATGTCGGCGTCACCTGCACGGTGCCCTGCGAAGTCTCCGAAGCCGGAGCCACGACCCTTCCCGCCCGCCGTCTCGCCACCATCGTTCGTGAACTTCCAGCCGAGGACATCGAGGTGAAAGTGGATGAGAAAAACGTGGCCTCCATCAAGAGCGGCCCCAGCTTTTTCAAGGTGCTAGGTCTCACCAGCGAGGAATTCCCTGCCCTGCCCCGCTTTGACGACGCACGGGAATTCAAAATCGAGCAGCAGATGCTGCGGGACTGCCTGCGCAAGACTAGCTACGCCATCTCGACGGACGAGACGCGCTATGTGCTAAACGGCATCCTCTTCTCCTTCAAGGAAAACGCCCTCACCATGGTGGCCACGGATGGCCGCCGCCTCGCCATGGTGGAGCAGGAAATCGAATTCCCGCAAAGCCAAGAGATCGACATCATCGTGCCCACCAAGGCTGTGAACGAGCTCTCCCGCCTTCTCGGAGATTCCGGTCTCGTCTCCATCAAAGTCACCGGCTCGCAGGTGGGCTTTGACCTGGGTGACGGCCTTCTCGTGAGCAAGCTCATCGACGGCAATTACCCGAACTACCGCCAGGTCATCCCCGGTGAATCGAAGGAGCGTATCCCCATCGAGCGTGAGGCCTTCCTTCGCGCCATCTCCCGCGTCTCGTTGCTCACCACGGATAAATCGAACTCCATCAAGTTCATCTTCACCCCAGGTCAGGTCGAGATTGTCGCCTCCTCCCCAGACATCGGTGAAGCCCGTGAAACGGTCGCCATCAATTACAAAGGCGCTTCCATCACCATCGCGTTCAATCCGGAGTTCTCGATGGCTCCGCTGCGAAATCTCAGTGCCGATGAAATCCATCTTCACCTCATTGACGAGATCAGCCCTGGCGTCATCCGCAGCGGCACGAATTTCCTCTATGTCCTCATGCCCATGCGCGTGAACGCCTAACTTAACGCTCCTTTCATCAACAGCCAGATTATGAAAGCCCCCGCGCTGCTCTCCCTCGCCGCCCTCGTCTCGTTAGCCTCCTGCTACGGCCCAGGTCCAAAGCCCCCGCCCGGACCGCGTGGTTATACTCTAGATCGTGCTCCAGGTGAGGCCCGCTACGGCCAGGACCCTGCCGGTCCAGCAGACACGCGTTACCTCGAAACTGGAGATCCTTCGCTCACGCCTCCGCCTCCTAACCCGAATGATCCGGCTGCGGCCTCTGTGCAGCCTCCAATCCCTGGCGCACCTGCAATCACGCCTCCAGGTGTCACACCACCAGCCACGGGCACCACGCCACCGCCACCTGTCGTCGTCACCCCACCAGCCACGACCACTCCCACGGCACCTGTCACCCCTCCGAGCACGGGCAGCTACCCCACGGCCACTCGCACGAAGCCCGGTTTTGTGAAAAGCCCCTTCGATTCGCTTGGTCGTGAGATCGACGTCCGTGAGATGCGCTCCGGCCAGAAGGCCCGCTGCCCTTACACGCAGAAGGTTTTCCTCGTGCCGTAAGTCCTGATTCGGGTTTCCTCATCGAGGGTGGCCTTCTTGAATCAGGAATCTTGAATCATGAATCAGGAATCCAGCATCGCCATCCTCGCCCCGGGCCTACTCGGTGGCTCGCTGGCCTTGGCGGTGCGGAAAATGTTCCCGCTGGCCGTGATTCGTGTGTGGGCGAGACGTTCAGAAGCACTGGATGAGGTGCGCCAGCGGCTTCCCTCCGCGATTGGCAGCACCAGCATCGCGGAGACCATGCAGGATGCCTCTCTCGCTATCCTGTGCATGCCAGTGCAGCACATGAAAGCTGCAGCGGAGCAGATCATCGCAGCAAAAACCACTCCTGAGCTTCTCGTCACCGATGTGGGCAGCGTGAAAGGCAGCGTCGTGACGACCTTGGAGCCAGTTTTTGCCTCCAAAGGCATCCCTTTCATCGGCAGCCACCCGATGGCCGGTTCGCACGCCACCGGCATAGTACATGCGCGTGGGGATCTTTTCCAAAATGCCGCCTGCCTGCTCACTCCGGTCGAAAACACGCCAGCTCCGGCTCTGGAGCGCCTGCGTGCCTTCTGGGCCGCCCTCGGGTGCCGAGTGCTTGAGATGAACCCGGCGGAGCATGACCGCCATGTGGCTCGCATCTCGCATCTACCACATGCGATGGCCGTTCTGACCACGCTCGCCGCATTGAAGGATGATACCCGTGCCATCCCATGCGCCGCTGGCGGCTTTCGGGATACCACCCGCGTCGCAGCGGGTGATCCCACCATGTGGAGTGGCATTCTTCGTGAAAACCGCGCTGAAGTGCTCGCCGCGCTTCAGGATGCCTCCGGGCATCTGAATGACCTCATCGAGCTTTTGACCTCGGGGGATGAGACCCAGCTCGCCGCCTTCCTTGCCTCCGCCAAAGCCCTGCGAGACCTCGTCCCGGCACCGCCCGAACTCAGGCACTGAATCAGCGGATGAAGTAGCTGAGGTTTTCCAGCTCCACGGCCAGATCCACGCTGTTAACCACCACGTTTTCGGGGGTTTCCAGCACGGTCGGTGAGAAATTCAGGATCGCCTGGATACCGTGAGCTACGAGCTCATTGCAGACGGACTGCGCATTGATCGCAGGCACGGTCATGATCGCCATTTTCACGTTGTTTTTGAGGATGTAATCCGCCAAGCCACCCATGGGTAACAAAGGCACGGTAAACTGCCCCGCAGCCTTCGGCAGCAAGTCAAAGGCCGCCGTGATCTCAAAGCCCTCCTTGCGAAAGCCGCCGTAGCGCAGCAGCGCTGAACCAAGATTTCCCACACCCACGAGGATCACCGGTTGCAGCCGGTTCTGTCCCAGCACATCACCGATCATTTTACGCAGGGCCTCCACGTTGTAGCCCAGGCCACGGGTGCCGAGCTGGCCAAAATAAGCCAAATCCTTGCGGAGCTGGGTTGATTTCACGCCTGCCGCCTTCGCCAGCGCCGCCGAGGACACCGTATCCACCCGGTTATCCCGCAGCTTCTGCAAGCAGCGCAGATAGATGGAGAGGCGGTAGATGGCCTTCCGAGGTGGACTGGGGGGTTTGGTTCCTGACACGAGACGGCGATCCAGCCACGCCGGGGCCGTTTTGTCAATCATGGCTCCAGTCACCCTGGTTTTGCGCTGGCAAAACCCGCGCCCTTCGCCACTTCTTGCCGCCACGCCGATGCCTACTCACCCTCCGCTCCCTTTGGCAGATCGCTACGCCCGTTTTCGCGACGCGGTCTTCGGCGGCGTCGAGGATCGCGGCACGCTGCCCGGCCTCGAAGAAGCCTGGACGGAGCTCGACTGGCAGAGCCTGTGGTTTGCCGGAGCCTTCGGCACGCAATTCACGACCACCGACGGCCAAAAAATCGAGGTCACCGATTTCGGCACTTGGAATTCCGGCCCCGGCCCCGATTTCACGCATGCCACCCTTCGCGTGGATGGTGAATCACGCCGTGGCGATCTCGAACTCGATACCGACGCCCGCGATTGGGAGCATCATGCCCATGGCTCAAATCCCGGCTACGACCACGTCGTGCTCCACCTCGTCCTTCGCACACCGGACTCACGCTTTTTCACCCGCACCAGCCAACATCGCGAGGTGCCGCAGGTCGTTTTGACTGCCGCCATGCTACCAGCGGATGCCTCGCCCGCCCGGGGCCTGGCGGCCGCCCGCCTCGGACGCTGCGCCACGCCGCTCGCCGCCCTGGATGCGGTCAAAGCTCAGTCCATCATCGAATCAGCCGCGCAGTTTCGTCTGGAGCGGAAAAGCCGCCGTCTTCACCGCCTCGTGCAGGCTCAAGGCCGTGAGCAGGCCATTTTCCAGTCTTTGGCCCAAACACTCGGCTACCGGAACAACCAGCAGCCATTCGTCATCCTCACGCAGCGGCTTCCGATTCGTGATTTGCACTCCCGAGAGTCTTTGGAGCGTGAAGCCATGCTCTTCGGAGTGAGTGGCTTCCTCGAAAAAATCCGCGTCGAGGACACCGCCGATGCCACCCGTGGCTACCTGCGCCATTTGTGGAGTCAGTGGTGGAAGCATCGTGATGCCTGCGCCCGCTGGATCGAGCCGCAGAGCCTTCCACGATGGAATCTAGCCGCCACACGCCCTGGCAATCACCCGCAGCGCCGCCTCGGCGCCCTCGCTGCCATGCTTTCCTCTTGGAAACGCCTCAGTGAGCCGCTCACCGATTCCTCCCGCTGGAGCCAGCCCGCGTGGAAAGAGGCACTCGCCGCCTTGCAGCACGAGTTTTGGACCTCGCACTACACCCTCACCGCCGCGCCCGCTGCGAAGCCTCTCGCCCTCATCGGCGAGACCCGCGTCCACGAAATGCTCGCCAATGTGGCCTACCCGCTCCTTGTGCCCGAACGCACTCGTTTGTGGGCTGAGTATCTCGAACTCCCTGCCCTACTCGATAATCAAAAAGTCCGCCGCGCCATGCTGCGGCTCTTTGGCGAAGGTTCGCCCCTCGCTGCCTCCTTCAGCACTCGGCTCCATCATCATCAGGGTCTGCTGCAAATTTATGAGGACTTCTGCCTGGAGGACGACAGCGCCTGCGCCGCCTGCCCTTTCCCCGAGCGGCTCAAAGATTGGGCGTGACCTGATTTCATCACGCTTCCGCAAAACGCCGCCAGTAAAGCACCGCCAGCGGCACATAGCCCAAGCATTCCTTCGCCGCATCCGCCACACCGGCCATCGTGCGTGCATCCGTGGCCGTCACCACCAGCACCGCCGCCACGAGCAGAGCACATCCCAGCGTGAAAACGGCTCGCAGAGCAAAGGTACTCCGCCGTGGCTCCGCCTCCAGCAGTAGCAAATCAATGAAACGGGAAGCCAGTAGCACAAAGAGCACCAGCGAGAGCCACCCGCCCTCCTCCGCCAGCATTTCAGACGAAGGCAGCCAGTCATACAGCCCGTGCAGCAGCACCACGCCCGCAAAGGTCGCCACAAACTGCCCAACCTCGGCAAAGCCGCTTCGAAACATCCGATACAGGCTGTGCGCCGTGATAGCCGTCATCGAGAGGTGCAGGAAATTCGCCGTCAGCAGCCGGGTGATGGCTGAGGAGAGACCGTGTTCCGCGTAGTACTGCACATTCTCCTCAATGGCGAAGCCTAGGCCCACAAACGCACCCGTGATCAGTGCCCGCCCCGGAGCACGCTGCCTCATCAGCCAGGGCAAAAAAACGGCAAAGAGAGCCAGCTTACACACCTCCTCCCGCATCCCCACGCCCATGATGTAATACCACAAATCATTCGGGAACTCCCCACCTGCCTTCAGCCCCTGCACATGCTCCTGCCAGGCCAGGATCGAAAGCGTCGGCCACACGCTGAAAACGCCCGCCAGCACTGGCAGCACCGGCCTTGCCCAGCGCATCCCATCACGCCCATCGTGCTGCACCAGGATCACCAACCATACCAGCCCCGCGAAGAGCGTAAAGCCCACCAGCAGCCATGGAATATCCGTGAAATGATCCAGCAGCAGCCCCTTCCATTGCAGCGGCACGTCCTGCAGGAGTGATCCGGTGAAATACTGATCCAGCGGCGGACTCGCCTCCACCCAGCCAGGCACCGCACGCATCTGGCGCAGGCTTTCCACATCATCCACCGCCACCGCCAGGCTCAGCGCCGATCTTCGTGCCTCCTTCGCCTCCGGGAAATGCATCCCCTCCCGCATCATCCACGGCACCGCCTCATGCGAATCCATCCCCATGAGCGCCAGCCCCGCCCGCAGCTCGTTCGCCAGCATCGGCGGCGGCTCCTTCAGCGCCTGCTGCTCCAGCCTTTCGCGGGCTTTCACCCCATCCGGCAGATCACGGATCAAAGCCGCGCGGATGTAATCATGCACAAGCCCCTTGGTCACCCCCGCCACATGTCGATCAATCACTTGTCGCCAGTCACGCCCATCGACCACGCCGTTCTGTGAAAAGGCATCAAAGGCCATCCGCAGCTTCTCCTCATCTTCCAGCTTGCGTGCCATCACCATCACCTGCCGCCGCAGCCAGGTCGCCAACGCCCGTGGATCAAGCTCCTTTGTCGAAATCAGCCGACTGTAGTCTGCCTGGAGCCGCTGCTCCACCACCGGCACCGGAGGTTCCGAAGGTAAGGAACCCGATTTCGTCGTCACGATCAGGCTCGCGATCAAAAAACCCGCCGCCACGATCGTCCCTGCCGTGCGCAGGAGAAAGCGCCGGTCCCGCGTGAGGTAAAACACCCTCGAATGCCAGCCATGTAGAATCCCCACCTCGCTCATGACATCGCTTCTCCATCCTTCGAGCTGCCACGCCACCAGTCCGCCTCACGTTCCCACGGAGCAGCAGGCTTTTCATCCGTCTTCCCCGCGTTCGCATGCGCTTCACGCTCCTCCTCTTCGGCCATCTCCATCAGCAGCCGCACATGAGGCGGAGGATTCACCGAGCGCCGCCAGATCACCCACATCAGCGTGGCAAAGCAGCCCAGCAGGAAAAACAGCGTCGCCAGCGTGATAAGCACAAACCACTGCGCCGCCGGCACCACCTCGGAGGCCGCCATCGCCTCCGCAGGCCTATCCATCCAGGTCATGAAAGCGGTAGGCTTATGCATGGCGGAAGAAGGATAATCACACATCAAACACCAGCCGCATCGGAATCATCTTCGAGAACTGGAAACCGTGTTTATTGAAAAACGCCTGAGATTTCGCGCTGATGCGGTCCGTCAACAGCGTGATGCGCTTGAAGCGCTTCTCCTTCGCAAAAGCGATCGCGTGATCCAGCAAAAGCCCGCCGTAGCCTTGGCGGCGATGCTGCGGATGCACGATCACATCTTCCATCAGGATCACCATCCCACCCTCCGCCGTCGAGATCGTGAAAAGCAGATTCACCATGCCCAGCAGCATGTGGTCCGTCCGCAAAACAAAGATCCGCCCGCGGTTAGGCTGTTCCAAAATCATCCGCACCCCATGCTCCTGCTTAGCCGGATCCGGTTTAAAATCCTCCTCCTCACTGAAAAGTGCCGCCAGCAGCTCCACGAGCTGCGGCATATCTTCGAGGGTGGCCGGCTCGATGCGCGGCTCGCTGGAGTTTTGGGTCATGAGAGCGGTCTGAATGAGGCGCGAGGATAGCGGGATGCCCGCCCATGTCACAAAATATTCCTAGCCTCACACAATTCCCCTTCGCGGTGCCGTTGCGCCCCATGAACAGCCGGCACCCCACGGCTCCTCAACCGCCTCAAGACCATGAAAACCAAATCCACTCACCGCCTCATGCTGCTCGCGCTTTGCGCCCTCGGCATCACCGCCCTTCCCGCCCAGGAAGCCCCCAAACCACCCGCTGCCGCTCCGGCTCCCGCCCCGGAAACACGCCAACCCGAAGCCCCACCACGCCGCGAAATACCCCGCGCCAATCCCGAAGGCGAACGCTCCCAGCCGAAGCGAGGTGAACCCAATCGGGGTGAGCCCAATCGCGGCGGCCCCGAACGCCGGCCCGAAGCCGATCGTGGCCAGCCCGAAAGCCGTCCCCATCCCGACAATCACCGCGAGGGCGATGCCCGCCGTCCCGGCCCCGAACCCCGACGCGAAGGCGACCATCCTCAAGGCCATCGCGACTCCCGTGATGGCGACCGCAACCGCCAGCAAGACTTCCGCGGTCCCCGCGATGGTGACAGGCGTCGTCACGATGGCCCTCGTGAAGGTGGCCGCCCACCCTTCCGTGGCGATGAAATGCAGCGTGGAAACCGTGACGGTGGCCAAACCTTCCGTGGAGGCCCCGATCACCATCATGGCCCCCCACCCATGATGCATCGTGGACCTCAAGATCATCGCCAAGGCCCTCCTCCACAGGGGCGCATGGAAGGTCGCATGCCAGAGCCCCAACGCTTTGGCTCCCCGCGCGGCCAAGAAGGCCATCGTCCAAACTTTGGCCCACCCCGGCAGGGCACCGGCCCGCGCGGCCCTGAAAACTTCCGCGGCGCCATGCCTCCACGCGGCGGCGACTTCCGTCGCGATCACGATCAAGGCCCTCGCGACAATCACCGCGGCCCGCCGCCACCCATGATGCATCGCGATGGTGAACGCGACCAAGCCCCTCGCGGCCCACAAGACCATTACGAACCTCGCCGCAGCCCCGAACCTCGTTTCCAACCTCGCGACGATCACAACGATCGCCGCCCACGCGGCCCCGAACCCCGTGGTGCCTAACATTTAACTTACTCCCAAAGGCAGCCGTGATGAACGGCTGCCTTTTTTTATGCTCAGGGGGACGGCAAATCCACCGGCCGCCACTGCACGCTCTCAAAACGAGTCGGACTTTGGTAACTCCCAATGGCCAGCGCCATCGGGCGAGTGCTCGGCCCCAGCTCCCACGCTGGCGTGATAGAGAGCGGCAGATTGCCTGTCACGAAGGCCTTCTTAAACTCACCGTCCACGCTCACCCGCACCTCTGTGGGGCGCACTTCGACGAGCAGCTCATGCGGCTCCCCATTCACCAGCGGAAAGCGGAAGCCATAGCCCGCCGTGAGATCCTGACCGTCGATCATCTGCACACCAGCCAGCCCCTCCTCCCAGGCATCCAGCTCCACCGTGCCCATGCGCCCCATACTGCGGAAAAACAGCGCCACGGAGTATTTCCCCTCCAGCCGGGTGAAGCGAAAACGCACATCGTAGGACTCCGGCAGTTCCTGCTCCAGCTTCACGATGCAAATGTCCTGCCCCGCCGAGGTCAGCACACCGTGTTCATTCCGCCATTCGCCTCGGATCACATCTTCCCAGATGCGTGTGCCAGCGGCCGCGTCACGCCATTCACCGCTGATACCCTCTTGGGTCGGCGCAATCCCTTTCATGAGTGAAAATCCTGCCGCGATCAGCAGCACCACGCCGAGCAGCCACGGCCACACGCGGCGTCGCGGCTCGTGCAGGGCGAGCATAAAGGCAGCGATGCTCGCAAAGCGCTCCTCGGGGCGCGGTTTCAGCGCACGCATGATGGCAGCACTGATATGCACCGGAATTTCTGCTCGCAAATGGTGTGGTGCATCAAAACTCCCGCGTGGTGTTTGTCCCGTGAGCAGCTCATACGCCATCACCCCAAGAGCGAAAACATCCAGCCTCGCATCCGCCTCACCACCTTTGAATTGCTCCGGTGCCATGTAATCCACCGTGCCCACGGCGGTGCCGCTCAGCGTGAGACGCGCACTGCCCTCATGCAGCGGCAAAGCGAGACCAAAATCAGTCACACGCGCCATACCATCCGCGCCCATGAGCACATTCTCCGGCTTCATATCGCGATGAATCACACCTGAGGCATGCGCCGCCTCCAGACCATCCGCGATTTGGCGCAGGATCCGCAGCGCCTCCGCCACCGGCAGGCCATTCGGATACAGCATCAGCATCTCCCGCAAGCTGCCACCCTCTACGAACTCCATCACAATCGCCGCACCATCCTCCGTCCGTTGAAAATCATGCACCGCGACGATGTTTGGGTGCCGCAGCCGCGCCATCACGCGGGCTTCGCGTTCGAGGCGCTCCAAAAACTGCGGATCATCCGCCAGCTCGCTCGCCAGCACCTTCACCGCCACCTCGCGGTCCAGGCTCATCTGCCGCCCCAGATACACCGTGCCCATGCCGCCTCGTCCGAGCTGCGCCTCGATCTGGATGCCACTCACTTCGATCATATCTTCATGCGGCACCAAACCCTGCGCCATCAGCGCCTCCGGCTTCAAACCGGAGAGGCGTCGGCGAGGAGAGCGTGAGTCAGGCATGCGACGGATTCAGCCGCAAGGTCACGCATCACGCAAGACCTGCATGAGATAACCCATCTCCTCTTCCACATTCGCGTCCGCAGGCTGCGTCTCGGCCACTTCGCGGCGCAAAGCTTCGCGAAAACGGGTCCGCAGGCGGTGTACGGCCACTTTTAAGGCATTCGCGGTCATTCCGGCCTCTCGGCCTGCTTGTTCGTAATCAGCCGCATCGGCCTCTCCGGTCAAAAAGGGCCGCAAAACGGCAAACTCGGCCGATTTGCCCTTCGCGGCGGCTTGTTGCTCCAATTTCGCCATCGCTCGATCCAGCACCGTGAGCGCCCACTGGCGGTCAAAAAGATGATCAGCACTCTCGCCCACAATCTGCTCTCCCTCATACCACGCCTCCGCCTCCACCGCATCAAAGCTCACGATCTGGCCTCCACCACGCTTCTGGCGGCTTTCTTTGCGCTGCTCGTCATTCACATGCCGACGAAACGCCGTGAGCATGAAAGTGCGCAGCTTGCCGAGATCAGGATTCGCGGCGGCAAAGAGCTGCTTTTGCAGCACCTGCACGAAAAAGCCCTGCACATAATCCTCCGCATCACTCGGCGCAGCCCCACCGTGGCGGCTCCACGCATACAGCGGGAACCAATACGCCGCGCACAGCTCCTCCAGCGCCCGCTTTGCCTGCTCGCCCTGTCCTTGAGACTGAATCACAAGGCTCCAGCGAGTCGGTTTGAATGCAGCGGGGGTGGTTTCGGGCATCGGCGGCAGTTTTTTCTGTGCTAGACTGTAACCGCTTTCCAGTTTTGACCAAGAAAACGGCGTGAAACCCTCTTTTGCCCTCTTCCTCGCTCTGTTCGCGGCCTCCACCTCGGAGGCGGCGTTGCTCAATCGCTGGTCGTTCAATCAAAACGCGGCCGCGGCACCGACGGGCACGGTTTTCACCGATTCGGTCTCCGGCATGGCGATGACCGTGCGCGGGCTCGGGGCCACGATGGATGGTTCGCGCGTCGTTTTGCCGGGCACGACGACGAATGCGGAGCCGCAGGCCTCGGTCTCGGCCTACCTCGATCTGCCCAACGGCATCGTGTCGTCGAAGTCGAGCATCACGGTGGAGATCTGGGCCTCGCCCATCGCGGTGAGGAACTGGCAGCCGCTGTTTGAGTTCGGTCGCTACGATGTGGCTGGCGATGGACTCGGCGCACTAGGCGAGTGGACGGGCAATGCGGCAGGTGGCACCGGCAGCACGCAAGGCCGCGATTTGCTCGGCTGCTCGATGAATCAAGGCTTGAACCTCAACTCGCAGTATCAGGTAGTGATGATCAATGGCGGCTTTCAATCGGCCATCTCGTCGAATCTGAGCACCACGCTCGGCACGACGTATCACTACGTCATCACCGCGCAGGCCAGCGGTGGCGGCACGACGACGGCGTGGTATCGAAACGGCGTGCAAGTCGGCACGGGCAGCACGCCGTTCCCGCTGAGCAGCATCGAGGACGTGAACAATTGGCTCGGCCGCTCGCAGTGGTCGGCGAACACGATGAGCAACGTCGCCTACGACGAGGTTCGCATCTACGACCACGCCTTCACGCCCGCGGAGGCCGTCGCGAGCTTCGCCACGGGTGCGAATCCCGCGCCGCCTGCCACGCAGCCGGACACCGCGACGCTGCATCACGGTCAAAAAGTGCGCCTCAATGTGCTGGCGAACGATGTGGGCACTGGCATGCTGCAAATCGTGACACCGCCCGCGCATGGCACGGCGGTGATCAGCGGCACGCAGATCCTCTACACGCACACCACCGGCACACCGACCACCGACAGCTTCACCTACCGCGTGCAGGGCGTGTTGCTGGCCTCGGCGGAGACGACGGTGACGCTTACGTTCTCCAACTCGCTGCGCATCACGAACAGCTCGCTCAATGTGCCCGCGACACCTCCAACGACGACCTACACGACCACCGCGGCCTTTGGAGCGCTCGGTTTCAATCAGCCGATCAATCTCGCGACGGTGCCCGGCGACACTCAGCGCTTGTTTGTTGTCGAAAGGCCCGGTGTGATCCGCCGCATCCCGAATGTGGCCGAGGCATCGCCCACATCGCAGGTGTTTTTGAACCTCGCGCAGCTTTGCAGCTCGCGAGGCGAGACCTTGATGACAAACATCGACCGCGGGCTCATGAGCATGGCCTTTCATCCGCAGCACGCGTCGAACCGCCGCTTCTTCGTGTGGTATTCCGTGCAAGCGGGCGGACAGAACTACTTCCGCATTTCGCGCTTCGAGGTGCAGGTGGCGAATCCGAACTCGGTCGATTTGGCGAGTGAGGTCGTGCTCATCCAGCAGCTCGATCCGAATGGCTATCACCTCGGCACGGACATGCATTTCGGCACCGATGGCTACCTCTACATCTCGCTCGGCGATGGCGGCGGGCAGAATGACTCGCGTCGTTACGGGCAACGTATCGACCTCGATTTCCACTGCGCCTTGCTGCGCATCGATGTGGACAAGCTGCCGGGCAATCCGGAGCCGAACGTGCATCCCAGCGTGCCCCGCGATGGCGGCGTCGCGCGTTATTCGATCCCGGCGAACAATCCCTTCGTCACCGCGAATGCGAACGTCGTCTTCAATGGTGTGAGCATCCCCACTGCAAATGTGCGCACGGAATTTTTCAGCACTGGCCTGCGCAATCCGTTTCGTTTCTCCGTCGATGCGACCACCGGCGAGATCTGGGTCGGCGATGTCGGCCAGGAAATGCGCGAGGAGATCAATCTGGCCGCGAATGGTGCGAACTTCGGCTGGTCCTGGCGCGAGGGCACGCTGCCGGGGCCGAATGCCGCCGAGGCTCTGCCGGGCTTCACCTACACCGATCCGCTTTACGAGTATGCGCTCGGCAACGGCGAGATGCAGGGCCACAGCGTCACCGGCGGCATCGTGTATCACGGCACAGGGCTGCCAGAGCTCACCGGTGCTTACATTTTCGGCGATTATGTCGATGGTCATCTCTGGTCGCTGCGGCGAAACGGAGCTCAAGTCACCGTTCAGCGTCTCACGGGCGATGCGGGCATCGTCGCCTTCCGCGCCGATCCGTCGAATGGCGATGTTTTGATGGCCGACATCCAAGCGGGCAGCATTCGTCGTCTCGTGACTGGCGCGGGCGGTGGCAATTATCCGGCCACCTTGAGCGAAACGGGTCTGTTTGCCGATGTGAGCGATCTTTCGCCCTCGCCAGGCCTGCTGCCTTACACGCCGAATCTGAGCTTCTGGAGCGATCACGCCATCAAACGCCGCTGGTTCATCATCCCCGATGCTGCGGACATGGCCTGGACCGCTGAGGGCGCGTGGACTTATCCCGATGGCACCATCTGGGTGAAGCATTTCGACCTCGAAACGACTCGCGGCAATCCCGCGACCTCGCGCCGCATCGAAACGCGTCTTTTGGTCAAAAATGCCACCGGAGCCTACGGCGTGAGCTATCGCTGGAACGAGGCTCAAACCGAGGCGCAGCTCGTCGGCGATGCCGGTGAGGCCTTTGACATCGAAGTCATCGAAAACGGCCTGCCGCGCACGCAGCACTACACGATCCCGAGCCGGGCCCAATGCCTCGCCTGTCATACCCCGCAGGCGGGTCACGCTCTCAGCTTCAACACGCGCCAGCTCAATCGCGATGCCACCATCCACGGTCACAGCGGCAATCAAATCGACCTTCTGCGACTCGCCGGCTATTTCACCAACACACCGCCCTCGCCGAACGTGCTCCCG
>JBILVU010000165.1:0-11253 GCA_044370285.1 Prosthecobacter sp. | reverse complement strand
GGATGGCTGCTCTCGCGGAAGGCACGCAGGAAGCTCAGATTGGCCTTTTGAGCTCGGGAGATGAGGAAATGCTTCCCGAGCATCACCGCCCAACTGAATACCGAGAGCAGGACAAGGATGATACAGATCACCCAGCCCGTCAGCGTGGTGTGTTCGAGGCCAAGTTGAAGACCTGGAGAGAGAAAATCGTTCGGAGGCATGCGCGGCAGAGTGTAACGAGGTAGTTAAACGAGGTTAAAGGACTGGCGTCAACCATCCCGGCGGGAAATTTACGCCACAGCTTGCCCTTAGAGTTCGTTTTCCATCTCATGACCCTTCCAGCCACGATCCCACCCACCGCTGAGCTGCTGCAATCCTTGGGCATCGCCCTCGGGCTTGGATTGCTCGTCGGCCTGCAACGTGAGTGGGCCCAGAAGCGCATGGCGGGCATCCGCACCTTTGCGCTACTGAGCCTGTTCGGAGCGCTCAGCGGCGTGCTCGGCATCGCCTATGGGGGCTGGGCACTCGGAAGTGGATTGATCGCCATTGGCGCCCTCATCGTCATCGCCCATGTGGCCGAATGGAAGACGAAGGAGCCGGACTCCGGCCTCACCACGGAGATGGCCATGCTCGTCATGTTTGCCACCGGGGTGCTCACCGTGCTCGATCACCGGCTGGAGGCCGTCATGATCGCCGGGAGTGTCATGGTGCTGCTGCAAAGCAAAAAGTCGCTTCACGGCATGGTGCGGAAAATCGGTGAGGAAGACCTGCGGGAGATCGCTCGGCTCGTGCTCGCTGGGTTGGTCATCCTCCCGGCCTTGCCAAATCGAGAAATGGGCTACCTCGGCGTACTGAATCCCTTTTCCATCTGGCTTATGGTCGTGCTCATCGTCGGCATCAGCCTCGCCGCCTACCTCACTGGCAAATTTCTCGGACCGGGCAAAGGCACGGCCCTGGCCGGATTCTTCGGCGGCCTCGTCTCCAGCACGGCCACCACCGCCAGCCTCGCTCGCCGCAGTCGGGATCAAGGGGCCTGCGGCATCTGTTTGGCCGCCGTTGCCGTGATCGCCTCCGCCGTGGTGTTTCTGCGAGTCATCATCGAGGTCATGGCCACCGCTCCAGGCCATATCCAAAAGCTTTTGCCGCCCCTCTTTGCCATGATGACATGGTTTGGAATCGTGGCCGCCATCATGCATCGGCTGTCAGAGAGGCAAAGCCCGCCCCACTCCGATGAGCAGCCTCCTTCCGAGCTGAAAAGTGCCGTCCTCTTTGGCCTCCTGTATGCCGTCGTCCTGCTCGTCGTCGCCACCGCCCGTGAGCACTTTGGCGATTCCGGCCTCTATGCCGCTGCCGCCCTCTCCGGCCTGACGGATATGGATGCCATCACGCTCTCCACCTCACGCCTTGTCAGCACCGGTCACCTCGAAACCGCCACCGCCTGGCGCATGATCTTGGTCAGCGGCCTCTCGAATATCGCCTTCAAAATGGGTCTCGCCGCGCTGCTTGGGGCGCGGTCCTTTGTGAAACCCGTGCTCATCGGCCTTGGCATCGCCTTGCTCGGCGGCGTGGGAATTTTGGTGCTTTGGCCGTGAGGGCTGCGCGGCCTCCGATTAGTGCAGGAAGTGGCGCAGGCCGGTGAAGAATATGGCCATCACCGTCTCAGTGCATTGATCAGCTCATCGAGCTTTTGCATCACAGCCTGCATCTGGTTTTGATCGTAGTTGGGGTCTGCGTTCATGGAGAGATTGCCCACGCCGTTGCTGTTGTTGCTGCACTGGCCCAGGTTGGTGAGCAGGGCGGCGTTGAGATCGGCCAGGCTCACCTCGCCGGGCTGGCCGGCGGCTCCGTCAAAGCCGCTGGGGATGCTGAAGGTGAAGCGCACGTTCGAGCCATCGAAGTTCACGCTCACCGTGGCGTTGGAGCCGGGCGGCAGGGTGTTCACGCCATCCACCACGGCCTGGGCGAAGGGCGGCCCCGGAGTACCATCACTGCCCTGCGGGCCTTGCGGTCCCTGCTGGCCGTCATTTCCCGGCAGACCTTGCGATCCCTGCTGGCCGTCATTTCCCTGCGGGATGCCAAAGGTGAAGTGCAGCGTGTTGGCGACCACGTTGAGAGATACCGCCGCCGGATCACCCGGCGGCAGGGTCGTCACGCCATCCACCACGGCCGCATTGACCGAGGCCATGGCGTCGATGAGCGCCTTCAGGCTGTTGAACTGCGCCCGCAGCGGCGCGGATTCGATCAAGGCATTCGTCGGTGGGTAGGTAGGGTCGAACATAGACGTCGGTTCTTGGTTCGTAGTTCTTAGTTCTTAGTTCGTCGTTCGTCGTTCGTCGTTCGTCGTTCGGGGTTCGGGGTTCGGGGTTCGGGGTTCGGGGTTCGGGGTTCGCTTCGCGGCTTCGCAGTAGCCCGTGCTTGGGGTTCTGTAGTCCCGCGTTCGCTTCGCGGCTTCGCAGCAGGCGGTCCGGAAGGAGGGCGGGATTGCATTCCCGCCGTGTCTCCCCAAGGAGCCGGACTTGCCAAGTCCGGGCGGAGGTTCTCCCCACCCGGCACTTGGCAAGTGCCTCTCCTTGAGGTCCGAACCGAGGACGAGTAGGAGGACGAGTAGGATGAGTGCTTCGCACCACCTCACGGCGCACGGCCGCTGGCTTCATCGCTCCAGGCACCGGGACCGGCGCTGCCCACGGCACGGGCGCGGAAGGCGTAGAGCGTGCCGGGCGTCAGCGCGGGCACGAGGATCTTCGCCGTCGTGCTGGTCTTGATCGCCGTCCAGGGAGCGGCCACGTTGTCATGCACCTTGCACTCCCACTCGTAGCTGCTCGCGCCTTTCACCGTATCGCAGCGCAGCTCGATCACGCCCTCGTTATCTGTCGCCGTGGCACGCAGATCACCAGGGGCAGGCAGCGGGCCGATGGGGGCACCCGCACTGCGCAGCGGGAAGCCCGTGCTCGCCAGCGCCGCCAGATCGTTCGGCGTCACCGCCTCGCAATTGTTCGCGCGGGCCGTGATCACCGTATCCCACACACCCTCCTTCTGGTCACGCAGTTGGATCTTCTGCTTCCAGGCGATCTCCGCGTTGTCCACATCCGCTTGCGCGGTCGCCAGATCGTCCTGCGCCGTCTGCACCTGCGCATCCGTCGGCACGCGGGTGGGCTGCGGGTAGCTCGCGTTGCCGGTCATCGCCGCGATGTGCGTGGCTCCCAGCGTCAGTTTGTCTGCCGGTTTCTTCTTGAAGAGTTCCAGTTTAAACTTGGTCATGGTTCGGTTCCTCCGTGGTGTGGGTTGGTAGGGTGGCGGCACCGGCCCGGCGGCATCGAAACGCAGCCCTTGATCCATGCGGAGCGGTGGGCTGGAGTCGTAGTGCAGGGACATGACGGCATCGTCGGTTCGGCGGCTATCGAACCACACCTGCCCTCGCGGATCACCGTCAATGGGGTGAACGTCTCGTGTTTTTTCCGCGCTGCGATTTCAGCGGCCTTTCCGGCTCGCGATGCTCCGGGTGCTCCACCTGATGCTCGAGATGCGCGGCCACCTCGCCTATACCGCGCTGCATGGCATGGCAGATGACGATGAAGGTGCTCAGCTTCATGTCCGTCTCTCCGGCCTCCAAAAAGTGCATTTCCGTTCGGGAGAGGCCGAACTGGCCGCCAAACTCCTCCTGGCTCAGCCCCTGCTCATTGCGTTCCTGGTTCACCATCTGGCCGAGCAGCTTTTCATACAGCTCCGCCTCGGCACGCAATTGTGCCAGTTCGTCAGGAGTAGCCTTGCTCATGGCGGGAAGAAAGGTGGTTGGATCGCCCCCGGTGATCGTGTCCTCCGGTGAACAATCAGGCGCAGCATACCTGAAAGCGCCCTTTTTTGGCAATCACAAAATGCGGCTCTGCCGCCTCAAGACAGCGCTCTTGGCCGTCGAACACACCCCTCTTTGATCCTAAAGAGACCCCTCTTTGCCATCGAATAGACCCTTCTTTGCCCTCAAAGAGACCCCTCTTGGCCATCGAACACACCGCTCTTTGCCCTCAAAGAGACCCCTCTTTGCCATCGAACACACCGCTCTTTGCCCTCAAAGAGACCGCTCTTTGCCATCGAACACACCGTTCTTTGCCCTCAAAGAGACCCCTCTTTGCCCCCAAAGAGGCCCCTCTTTGCCATCAAACACACCCCTTTTTGCCCTCAAAGAGACCCCTCTTTGCCATCAAACAGACCCTTCTTTGAGGGCAAAGAGTCCTTTCCAGACCCCAAACATCGTGTTCCAGACCCCTAAAACCCCTCGAAACGGCCAAAAACCACCCCGCTGAGGGCTTGAAGCCCGCAAAGAACTGTTTACATGAACAGCATGTTCGCCGATTTCGAGGGAGGCCAGATCTCCCGCACCGATTATTTCCAGTCACGCGACCGGGACGAAGGCCGCGCCTGGCTCATCGTCCAGGGCGGCTGCTGGCATGTGCTCGTGCCCCCGCACTTCAACTGCCGGGCCAGCCACGCCCTCGCCCGGCCGGTGGTGGACCACGGGGAGTGGGAAGGCTGGCGCTGGCGCTTGGAAATCGGCGGCCAGCGCCTCCAGCTCCCCCGCCGCCAGATCCCCAGCCCGCATGGCTACGCCAAGCGTTGCTGGCGGGCCAGCCCGCATGGCTACGCCTAGCGTTGCTGGCGGGTCAGCTACCGCCCCGCCTTGCCGGAGCCCTTCACCCGCAGCCGCCGCACCCTCCACCTCTACGCCAGCGAAACCGCCCGCCACGGCGGCCAGTCCTTTTTTGGCAGCGTCGAGCCCGGCGTCCAGCTGCATGGTTCCTGCCGCCTGCTCCTCGTGCGGGAATCGGAAGAAGCCCTCAAGCGCATGCGGGAGTGAAAGAAAATGACTCAGGAACTTGCCCGCCACGCTTCTCCTAGTGATGCAGGCGGGGCATGAAGTAGTCCGCGACTCCGCTCGCGGTCCGGGACAGGACAACCACAGAGCACCGAGGAACACAGAGCCCAAGGCAGCAATCGCCGCCAAAGATCGCAAGAAACGCATAAGGTCAGAGGTCATGGTCTCAAAGTCTCAAAGTCCCCTCTTCTCCCAGTCTCCATGTCTTGCCTTTTAAGGTTCCAACGAGGAAACGCCCAAGTCCGCCCTCCAAACTTTGCTTGTCGGAACCGGCATCCCTCGGCAAAATACGCAGATTATGAGCACCATCTGGGCATTCGATTTGCGTGAAGGCAAAACTCTCGAAACGATGCCGCAGCACCAAGCAAGCTCTGCCTGCAAACGAGAGATCAAAATTGCCGGAGTTGTGGGGCCTTTCGGCTCTGGCTCTCCGGCCAACCATTCCACAGGTTTTGATCTGCCTTGCGGCATTTAGATACTGTTTCAAACACCTCTCCCAATCAAGATGAAAGATTACCTCCTCAAGACGGCACCCAATGCAGGCGAGCAAACTTGGAATGCAACACATCCCTTTTACCAGTCCGCCACGGTGCTGGCGATAGACATTGGCATTGAAGGAATCGGTCTGGCTTTGCGCAAAGGGCCGCAGCCGCTGTGGACACAGACATTTGAAGTGTCTTTGCCGAAGGCTGCACCGTTGGAAGATCGGCGCTTGAAGCGTGGCGGACGGCGTACACGTTCTAGCCGCAGAGCGCGGGACATTCAGTTCAAGGCGTGGTGTGTCGAGTTCGGATTGCTGACGCAGGAGCAGGCGGACAAGCTCTGGAAGGATCAAAACAGGATCGAGGAAGAGCCTGCTCGTGAGGCGAACCGTGTTTTCGATCACCGGCTGCGTGCGGTGACGACTGGGGTTGGCTCGCGTGAATGCGTGGCAGTGTGTCTGCGGCACATCGTGAAGCATCGCGGCTTTGATTACCATCAAACGGAGGAAGGCACTCATCCGTGGGGAGATGAATGGAAGTTCGCCGACATTCTCGATTGGTTGCGCAAGACACCAATCAATCAGGAATACGCAGACGAACTGCGGCGCGAGATGCGTGATCTGCCGGACATCTTCAATGAAGACAAGTTCAATGCGCTGTCTCGGGCGATGGACGGTGCGGTGGAACGCTACAAGGACAACCCTGTGGAGAAGATGTTGCGTGAGCATTGCGCCGAAAAGGGACATCCTAATCTGCGAGTTTCGGGCAGACGGCATAATTTTCCACGCGAACTCCTGAAGCTTCATGCTTTTGCGATTTTGAATCATCCAAAGCAGAAGGAAATGATTGCCACTGAGAAATGGGAGGCGGCAGTGCTGCGCCTGCTTGGCCGCCGTGACGCAGATGGCAATTGGGCACTGACGGAACGTATCGGTAAGGGCAAGGCTATGACTGATCCCGGCTGCATCATGGATTACCACCGTCGGACAAGGAAGGAAGCGGAAGAGCTTTGGGAACGGAAGATTGGCAAGTGTCCTTACTCAGAGCATCTGAACAAGATGGGCCATCCCATTTCATTAGAAATGACACGCTCGTTGAAACGTGATCTGCGCATTCGCCACTTCATGCTGCTGCAGTTTCTAGCGGAGCGCACCTTTGTGGCCTCGAATTACCAGCGGCTTCATGCCCATCCTGACACCATTCGCTGGGCGTTGGATTTTCTGGCCGAAGATGAGGCGGCAATGTCTGCCAAAGCGGCCCGCCCCAAGATGACGATCACGGAGTTGAAAACACGCTGGCGTGAGGCTTTCCAGGTCAGGCTGGCCAAAGACAATGAGTCACACAACAAAGACTACTTTGAACAACTCAAAGATTTGCTCTGTGCCACGCAATCCGATCTCAGTGGCCGTGCTTCTCTATCAGCAGAGTCAGCCGCCATCCTCTATGCCGTTGCGACGCTGCACGACACGGACCTGGAGGCAAAGGGTGCCCGCGGGCGTCTCACGGGCCTCGGTTATTATCAGTGGCGTGTGAACAATGTTTCCAACTGGGGGCTTTATCCGCAGGTGGAGTTCCTGTTGGGTTCGCGCACACAGTATGACGCCGAGGGAAATAGCAGAGATAAGCGTGATTCACAGGCATGTCTTCGTCGTGGGGAGAATCGGGCTGCTTGGGGATGTGCCTTGGCTGATGGCCGTGCGCAGGAGCATGGCATCCTGCGCCGCCTGTTTGCCGGACAGCTCAAGGACGCGCATGGCAGGCCGGTTGCTGTGCGCCAGCAGATGAATCGAGAGGATGGCCTACCTGATTATGTGGTCATCGAGGTCGTGGGTGACATGCCGCGTAATCTGGATGACAAACGTGAACTGCAAACTGCGGCCAAAGCCAAGCGAAAGGCTAAGGATGAAATCTTTGAGCATTACCACCTGCCATCGGGTGCCTCGGATAATTTAAAAAAGAAAACGCTGCTGTTTGACCAGCAGGTGAATGCGGATGGGCACTTGATCTGCCCATACACGGGTATGGTTTTGAAGGAATTAACTCCGCAAAGCACGGAACTCGAAGTGGAGCATGTTTTTCCACAGATGCGCGGTGGCATCACGGTCATGGACAACCTCTGCGTCACGCTGCGCACCATCAACGCGGCCAAGGGGAATCAAACGCCGTTCGAGATCGCGGGACAGACAATTGATGGCGTTAAATTTCTACAGTGGGCCGAGATGAAGACGGCTTTGTCAGCTTTCCGCTGGGGTAAAGGGAAGCGTGGCATCTTTGAGTGGGATCAGCAGGGAGTGCCGGATTTCCAGAACATGACGCGTATGGCACAGCTTGCCCGGCAGCTTCGCACGGAGATCACGAACTGGTTGGGCATCCGCAAACGTGCGGCTGCTGAAAATGAAGATCCGACTCAATGTGCGAAAGCGATTCAGCACGAGATATGGGAGCGCATTGGCACGCCGGTGGGCGGTATGACGCATGCCTGCGCCGAGGTCTGGTGCCCGAAAGAAAAGTTCCCGGACTATTGGCGTGAGGTGAAATATGGCACTCGCATCGATTGGGTGAAGGAGAGACTGTGCCAGCGACATCATCTTTGGGATGCGCTGATTCTTTCCCACATTCCGCCGGGAGTTGGCATGAACAACACATTCTGCGGTGGCATCTTCCGCGTGACCCAGCATGAGGAGACAGGAACGCCAGTGCTAAAACCATTGCCAGAGCTTGCTCCTGACTTGGACACGCTGAACAAGAAACATCAGGATGAATGCTTGGTGGTCAGCCCTCGCCAGCGCAACTCCAAGCAGTCGCGGACATTGGAAACTATTCAGTCTAGGGCTGATGGTAGCGGGAGGCACTGGAGCCGGGAGCCACTTAGCAAATACACGGCAAAACCAACCATGACTGAAGCGGGGATCATCCAGCTTTTGACGGATGCGGGACTGCCACCCAAGTCGTTCACGCCGGATGGCGACGAATCCGCCGGATTAAAGTATCTCCGTGCTTGGTGGAACGAAAGGAATCCCGAAAAGTTCAGCCTTACTGAACTGGAGAAGTTTCTCGAACACAACAGCGTGCTGACACCGGAGGTGAAGACATTGTTGCCTGACTGGTGGAAGACGGATGATGGGAAGTCACCACCTGAGAAGAAAGTGTCGGTGGCGTCGATTGGCGATCTGTTGAAAAAAGCGGGTAACAGTAAGGCCGATCTCTCTGATGAAGGGCGCTTTAGTAAGAGCACCCGGCAAGCCTGGCTTTCTGCCCGCGCAAGTCTGGCAGAACTTCGTTTGCCTTCCTTCAAATCAGGGCACCCAGGGCAACCCGTGCGCCGAATACCCGTGATCCAAGACCGCAAAGCAGCAGCCTCTTACATCCCACATCACAACCTCGAGAGCAGGCTGGAGCAACATGAGCCGATTGGCGTTAAGACCACCAACGAGGCATGTCGTTCCTTCAAGTTGTATGAGCGAGTTACCAAGGATGTCTCGGGTTCAGTGGTGAATCGTGAATACTGGAGGCTCAAGATTCCGCCTCCAAGAAATCTGCATAATTACGCCAAGATGCACGGTGAGCCTTGGCAACCTGAGGCAGAAGACATGCCTCCTGCTGAAGCGGTGTTTGTGGGTGAACTGGTGAAAGGTCAATTGCTGAGAATACCTATTGGCGCAAAGATGGTTCCTGCGAGCCGTGGCGAGCCAGCGACGCATGGATGGTGGTGGTATCGCGTTGCTTCGCTTAAAGATAGCAATGGTCAGGTCGAGTTTAAATTGGCCGAATATAAGCAGCCCAAAGAGCCACCGAGTGACAAACCAGACCGCCGCTCGGCCAATGAGAAGCTAATTGCAAAAATCTGGAAGACCGCACCTTCTGGTGCCGATGTGTTGGCTCACTTTATCGAACTCAATCAGCCGCAACGAGTGCAGGCTGAGGGATGGAATATTTTTGCGGCTGATCCGAAGCCGATAAAGAAAACAGCGACAAGGGTCGGCAACAAGAAGGCAGCCAAGCCTGACAATAACCTGCATCTTCCATACATGGATGATCCACCACCTGATACTGCTGGAGGATGAAGCAGACGTGCAGCTCCAGCAGGGGAAGCTGGTCTCTTGTAAAAAGAAGATCGCCCTCGAAGTGCTGGGGAGTGTGCAATGCTTCTCGACCAAGGCGCGCTGGAGCCAGAGCGCCCTGGAGGCTCTGGCGTCTCAATGCCCTGTGGTCTTTGCCCGTTGGGATAGCCGGGCGAAGAAGTGGATGACGGCTAGCATGATTCCACGCTGCCGCTATGTGAACCCTTCGGCGCAGGCGAAGGTGTGCCGCCTGCCGGAGCGTAAGGCCACGCAACTGGCCTCGGACATTCTTTGGACCAAAATCGAGAACCAGCACCTGATGCTGCGGGTGTTTGATCCGCTGCTGGGGCCGCTACCGAAGCTGAAGGACAATTCCTTTGCCCGCATCCTGCGGTTGGAGGCCAAATATGCGCGGTTCTTCTGGGCACGTTACTTCAAGGCGGCCAGCACGGATCTGTTTGCGCGGGAGAAGCGTAAGGCTGAGCATCCTCTCAATGCGGCGCTGAACTATGGCTATGGCTTCCTGTATCATGCACTGGAATGGCAATGCGTGGCTTCCGGCTTGGAGCCGGGTGTGGGCATAGTCCACAAATTACGTCGTAGCCGCCCCTCCCTGGTGTGTGACTTGGTGGAGCCCTTCCGCTGCTGTGTGGAGCTGACGGTGATCCGCCATCTGGATGAAATGCACGACAAGAAGAAGATGGCCGGCCGGTATGCGGAGATGATGGAGGAGACGCTGACCTACCGAGGCCATCGTTTCCGACTGCGCAGCATCATCCGACTAGTGGTTGAATCCTTTGTGCAGGCTCTCGATGGGAAAAAAGCCTTTGAACCCTTTGCCCTTCAACCGCGTGACGCCTGTGTTTAAAGTAGTCCGCGAGTCCTCTCGCGGTTCAGCACTTGCAAAACCACCGCGCGCGGACTCGCGGACTACAGTATGCTCGTAATGCTCGCCTATGACCTGCCGGAGACAAAGCACCAAACGCTGATGCGGGTGGAGTTTGAGCGGCTGGGCGGTGTGCGGGTGCAGTACAGCATTTACGTCTTTGAGGGGGAGCCGCACGAGTGCGACCGGGTGATCCGATACATGCGCCGGGTGGCTCTCCAGGTAGATGGGGATGTCCGGCTTTTTCCGATGGAACGTGCAGTTTGGGAGGCCCAGCTTCTGCTTTGCGCCCAGGATGAGACTGAGAAGAAACCACCGCCATTTAAGCCATTCGTGGTTTTCTGGGAGTCCCCAAGTCCTTGAGTATCAAGGACTTGGGGAGGAGTGCTTACCACAGTGCCCCGGTGGGGGCGAGATCAAAACAGGAACGCGAGGAGTAGGAGGTGCTTCATGGTCTTACCACAGTGCCCCGGTGGGGGCGAGATCAAAACGGGGCGGCCTGTGGTGGACATCCTGGATACGCCTTACCACAGTGCCCCGGTGGGGGCGAGATCAAAACCGCACGGGCCGAGTTGAGATTCAGCTAGATGGCTTACCACAGTGCCCCGGTGGGGGCGAGATCAAAACCAAATCTTCTTCTGAAAGAGAATTGGCCCATCCTTACCACAGTGCCCCGGTGGGGGCGAGATCAAAACCACTTTACCACGACTGCCGACGACGGCGGCGTCTTACCACAGTGCCCCGGTGGGGGCGAGATCAAAACGGGGCTGGGAGCACTTCCGGTAAGCCGGTTGACTTACCACAGTGCCCCGGTGGGGGCGAGATCAAAACGCCTCTTGTTCGGGAGTGATGGTGATGTTCACTTACCACAGTGCCCCGGTGGGGGCGAGATCAAAACATCCAAGAGCGCTCCCGCGTCATCGGCCGCTTCTTACCACAGTGCCCCGGTGGGGGCGAGATCAAAACCAATCAAGGCTG
>JBILVU010000056.1:0-34259 GCA_044370285.1 Prosthecobacter sp. | reverse complement strand
TGGCATGCGCACGACCGCACCGCGAACCTCTTTGACCCGTTTTTCACCCGCAGCCGCCGCCCGGATGACTTCGGCGTGAATATGATGGCCATTTATGTGACGATGCACCTTCACGGTGGCACGGCGGAGGCACGCATGCTCGATCCACGCGGCCTCGAAATCCGCCTGCGCATGCCGCTCGATCCCAACGCCACGCCGCAGGAGGAGGAGGAATTCTTCCGCAAGATGAACCGCCACGAGCGCCGCTGGAAGGAACGCGAGCAAATGCCCGGCTGATGCCGCGCCTGCTTTTCCTCTCGCCAAGGTGGAGCGGATGTTCTAAAACAGCGCCAGTAACGACAAACCCACTTCACGCCATGTCTGACAATCCCACCGCTGATTCCCCCTTTGGAGCTGCCACACCGCTCGATCCTTTCCAGGCCGCGAAGGCCAGCGCCCTGAAGGCCGCCGAGGAACTTCGCAGCGCCGCCGCCCAAAAAGCCTCCGAACTGCGCAACGTGGCCGAGCAGCGAGCCCACCAGTGGCGCGAGTCCGCCTCCACCGCCGCCACGGACATCAAGGAAAAAGCCGACGAGTTCCGCCAGTATGCCGATGACACGCTGCATGAGGCCCGCGCCCGCTGCGCGGATCTGCGTGTGGAGGCCGAAAAATTCGCTCGTGAGAAGCCTGTGCAGGCTCTCGCCACCGCCTTCGGCATCGGTTTCGTGCTCGGACTGCTCATGCGCCGCTGATCGGTGCTCTTCCTTTAGGCCAGCAACATCATGGAAAACGGCCCCACTGCTCCCACGGCCTCCGCCGGGCATTCTTCCCGTGTCGCGGGGCTGCTGCGTGCCGTGGCCTTGTATGTCGAGGCACGCGGTCGATTGCTGCAAATCGAAGGTCAGGAAGCAGGAGTGAAAGCCTCTTCGCTCACCGGGCACGTCGTGCTCACCCTCGCCAGCATAGTCATCGGCTGGATGCTCGCCACGCCCGCCCTCATCTGGATCATCGCCGAGCGCAGCGGCTGGCATTGGGCCAAAGTCGCCCTGTGTGGAGCTGGAGCGCATCTTTTCATCGGATTTATCCTCCTCCTATTCCTCAAAGCCCGGCTGAAACGGCTGCGCTTGTTTGAGGAAACCTTCAACCAATTCCGCCGCGACCGCGAATGGCTAGCCAGCACCTCCAACGACTGACGCCGAAGCAGCAGGCCCTCCGCGATCTCGAGCTCGCCCGCCATGAGCTGGCTCGTGAGACCGGCCTCGTGGCCGAGGAATGGAGCCCGCGAGCCGTCATGGCACGTAGCTTTGAACGTCACCGCATTTTCTGGATCGCTGGCAGCGTGGTGGCCGGCCTCGCCGCGATCAAGCTGCTCCTCCCTTCCCGCTCCTCACCGGCGTTGGACGAGGATGACGACCTCGAAATCGAGCGTCCACAGCCTTCACGCGGCCTCTCCAGCGGCTTGCTCGGCCTCCTCGCCGGACCGCTCATCAGCATGGGGCGCAAAGCCGTCACGAACTACGGCATGCAGTTCGTCGAAAACTGGCTGCAAGCCAAGGCCGCAAAGACGGCTGATGACAGCCAGCCGCCGATCCGCTAGAAAATCACCATTAATTCATGTCCGAGACTACCGACCCTCAACAAGCCCCCGCCGACACCATCCCGACGCTCGGCTCCGTGGACGAATATCTGCAGTTCTGCATGCAGTATGACGCGTCCGATTTGCACCTCGCCACAGGTTCCCAGCCCATCTGGCGTCGTTACGGCAATCTCCAGCCCATCTGGAACAACGCCGCCGTGCTCACCGCCGAGGAAACTCACAGACTGGCCTACGCCTTCATGGGCGAGTCGCAGAAAAAACTCATCGAAGAGCGCGGCGATGCCGATTTCGCCTACTCGCCCGGTTACGGCCGCTTCCGCGCCTCCGTGGTGCGTCAGCGCCTCGGCATCGACATGGTCTTCCGCGTCATCAAAACTAAGGTCAGCTCCGTGGACGAGCTTGGCTTGCCAGAAACGGTCCGCACCCTCACTCGCTTCCACAACGGCCTCATCCTCGTCACCGGCCCCGTGGGTTGTGGGAAGTCCACCACCCTCGCCGCCCTCGTCGATGCCATCAATGAAGAGCGCCAGGACCATATCATCACGCTGGAAGACCCCATCGAATTCGTCATCCCGCCCAAAGGCTGCCATGTGAATCAGCGTGAGGTCCACACCCACACCCAATCCTTTGCCGCCGCCCTCCGTGGAGCCCTCCGTGAAGACCCGGATGTAATCATGGTGGGTGAAATGCGCGACCTTGAGACCATCTCGCTCGCCATCACGGCCGCGGAAACGGGTCACTTGGTGCTCGGCACCCTCCACACCGGCAGTTCCGCCCGCACCCTGGACCGCGTGCTTGATGTGTTCCCCCTCGATCAGCGTGAGCAGATCCGCATCATGGTGAGCGAATCCCTCCGTGGCATCCTCTCCCAGCAGCTCGTGCCTAAACTGGACGGCAATGGCCGTGTCATGGCCCTCGAAGTGCTCGTGAACACACCCGCCGTGGCGAACTGCATCCGTGAAGGCAAGACCTTCATGCTCGCGGGCGTCATGCAGACCGGCAAAAACGTCGGCATGATCACGATGGATGATTCCCTGCGCAATCTCTACTCCGAAGGCCACATCAGCCGTGAGGAGTGCGAGTCCCGCGCCGAAGACAAGATCCTCATGAGGAAGTTCTTCGAGTCCTAACCAGCCCGCCCGGATAGCCGCTTTGATCTTTTAGTTTTCATCTTTTCATCCTTTCCGCACGCCCATGCCCGCCATCGACAAATACTTCCGCCAGCTCATCGAACTCGGCGGCTCCGACCTTCACCTCAGCCAGGGCCAGCCTCCCAAGGTGCGTGTCCACGGCAGCATCAAGCCCATCGCCGATGAAGTCCTCGATGCTGAGGCCATGGAGACGATGATGACGGAAATCTGCGATCCCAAAGCCTGGCAGAAATACATCGACAAGGGCGATCTCGACTTCGCCTACGAGATGGACGCCGATAACCGCTTTCGCTGCAATTACCTCAAGCAGCAGCACGGCCTCGCCTGCGTCTTCCGTATCATTCCCACGAAGATTGCCAGCCTCGAACAGCTCAACATCCCGTCGATCGTCAAAGAATTCGGCCATCTGCGCAGCGGCCTCGTCCTCGTCACCGGCCCCACCGGCTCTGGAAAGTCCACCACGCTCGCGGCCCTGCTCGATTACATCAATACGAACTTCCGCCGCCACATCATCACCGTCGAAGAGCCCATCGAGTTCGTTCACCGGAACAAAAAGAGCATCATCACCCAGCGTGAGGTGCCCATCCAGACGCCTTCCTTCGCCGATGGCCTCCGCGCCGCGCTGCGTGAGGATGCGGACATCGTTCTCGTCGGCGAAATGCGAGATCTCGAAACTATCTCGCTCGCCCTCACCGCCGCTGAGACCGGCCTGCTCGTCTTCGGCACCCTGCACACCAACAATGCCCGCAAGACCGTTGACCGTATCATCGACGTCTTCCCCTCCGATCAGCAGAGCCAGGTCCGCACCATGCTCGCCGCCTCACTACGCGGCGTCGTGGCCCAGCTCCTCATGAAGCGCCACGATGGTGGCGGCCGCTGCGCCGTGAACGAGATCATGATCTCCAATGCCGCCGTGGGTGCCATCATCCGTGAAGGTGCCACGCAGAAGCTTTACGACGTCATCATCGGCGGCAAAGCCCAGGGCATGCAGTTCATGGACGACGCCATCTGGCAGAAGCTCCGTGACGGCTACGTCTCTCCGATGGAGGCCTACATGAAGGCCATCGACAAGAGCCGCTTCAAGAACTTCCTCCCGCCCGAGGATGCCGAGATCGCCAACGCCGGTGGTGGCGAAAGCAAAAAATAACCGCGAGCGTCCTTTCCCATCGCCGGGCTTCAGGTTATATCTCCCCCACGACGGTCCTCATGATTGTCGTGAGACCTTTTCGCATGGCTCCGCACGAGCAACTCATGGAAACAGACAACGCCAGCCATTCCAGCGGCGCCTCCAAGGCGCTCGGCGTGCTTGCCGCCATCTCCGCTGGCGGCCTCGTGGCCATGCGCATGAAGCCCTCCCCTCTCATGTTCCTCGCCGGGGCCGCCGCCGTGGCTTTTCTTGGTCGCAAACGCATCGTCCCAGACGTGCGCCCCCTCGAATTGCTACCGCAGCGCCCTCCGGAGCCCGCCCCACCGCCCCGTGTGGAAGTCGATGCCTGGCTCGCTCGGCAGGTCGAGCGTGAGCAGCAGGCCCCCATCATCACGCTCGATGTCGAGACCTTGCCTGAAACCCTTCCCCCGGCACCCGAACCCCTCGAAACCGCAAAAGCAGCCCTCCCGGAGGTATTTCCCTCCTGGATCATGCCAGCCGAAAAACCGGCCATCGCTCCGATTGAGCCATTTTTCACGCCACAGCCGGAAACCGACGGTGCAGGCTTCTTTTTCCCTTCGGAGCCGCTTCCAGAGCCGCTCGAAACTCCTCCCGCGCCCGTTCTAAACCTCGATCCTGCCCCTCCATCGGCCCCATCGAATGCCTCCTGGCTGCTCGGCATCGAGCCCCTGCCCAGTTGGGATGAGCTCACCACCGCCCCTAGCTCCTCACCGCCAAGACCCACCTCAGATTTTGCCTTCCTAGCCGAGCCTCCCGGAGCTGCCAGCTACACCCCGCAGCCCGCCCCGGAATCAACTCCGCCTCCGCCTCCGCCTCCGCCTCCGCCTCCGCCTCCTACGCAGCCTTCGGCACCTCCCCCGATCCAGCCCCTCTTCATCCCATCCCTCTTCCAAGGCGGTGCCCTGCCGGATGAAATCACTGTCTCCGAAGAATTCACAACGCCCCCGGTCCTCGAACCCGCCGCACCTTCCGTCGAAGCCTTCGAAGACTTCCCCTTCCCTGCCCCGCCGCCTCCCACCGCGCCCATCGAGCCATCGCCTGATCCCGAAACCTTCCTCAGCCTGCCCGAGCTCGTGCCCGTCACCCTCGCCAGCCCAGGAGAAGCCACTTTCGATGATCCTCTCGCCGCCCTGGAGGAAAATCCATCCAGCATCCCCGGTGGCCTCCCACCGCCACCGCCGCTCCGGCCTCACGCCCCCGTCATTGAGGCCGAAATCGTCGTTCGCCCTCGCGGATTCGGTGCCTCCCGTGCTCAACCGAAGGAACTCGAAGCCGCCGCCATCGATCCCGTCGAAGCGCCTTCCCTCGACCTCACACCTCTCGCTGCCGAGCCACCTGCCAGCTCTTCTCCGCCCGTCCTTCCGCCCGCCCCCGTCGTCCTCCCCCGCGAGCAAAAAGCCCGCAAGACCTGGCGTTCCTGGTGGCGGGGAGATTGAAAAGGCTCAACGCATCTCCCTCAGAGGCACCACCTTGCGATCGAGATCATGAACGGCGTGAATCCGGCGCACCGTGCCGCTGCGAGCACGCATGAGGATGGAATGCGTCTCCACGCGATGACCGACGAGTCGGCAGCCGGGCAGCAGCGGGCTGTCGCTGATGCCGGTGGCGCAGAAAAGGGCGCTTTCACCGAGGATGAGGTCATCGATGCGGAAGACCTTGTTCAGTTCTTCCTCACCCACTTCAGCAATGATCTCGGCGCGATGCTCTTCCGTGTGTGGCCACATGCGGAGCTGCATGTCGCCACCCAGGCATTTCAACGCGGCGGCGGCCAAAATGCCTTCCGGTGAGCCGCCCATGCCGATGTAGAGATCGACATTGGAATCCGGCAGCGACGGCGCGACGGCGGCAGCGATGTCGCCATCCGAAATCATGCGCAGCGCGGCACCCGTCTCGCGAATCTGCCGCACAATGTCCGCATGACGCGGGCGGTCCATCGTTGAGACGACGAGATCACGCGTGCGCTTCCCCAGAGCAGCCGCCACAAAGGCGATGACATCACTCAGAGGCATGTCGAGGAAGCAGCGTTCCCCCTTCTCAATGAGCGCCTTCTTCACCGCCGGGCCGTAGGCGATCTTGTGGGAGTAAAAAGAAGGCAGGTTCTTCATCGCACACGGGGCACCATCCGGCACCTGAGCCGCGGCGATCACCGAAACGCTGTTCGGCATGCCTTTCGCGATGTTGCTGGTGCCATCAATGGGATCGAGGGCGATATTGAAACGCGGCGAGCCATCTCGCCAGGTGCCGAGATGCTCGCCGATAAAGATGCCCGGAGCCTTGTCCTTGATCCCCTCGCCGATCACCACCTCGCCACGGATATCGAGAATGTCGAACACACCGTAAATCGCCGAGCAAGCCGCTCCATCCGCCAGTTCCTTTTCACCACGCCCCAGCCAGTGAATCGCCTGAAGCGCCGCGTTCTCCGTGGCACGGACGAATTCGAACTCGAGGACCCGTTCAAGATCGAGCGTGGAGCGGAGAGGAGGAAGGCTGGTGGACATGGGGAGGAATGACGAAGGAGTAAATCCGAATGACGAACAAATGTCGAAGGCAGAAGTGCGCTATTTCTGGCACTTCGGGCAAAAGAACGTCGAGCGCTGGCCGAGGACGATCTTTTTCACCTTGGCTCCGCAGGCGCGGCAAGGTTCTCCAGTGCGGTCATAGACGCGGAGGGTCTGCTGGAAGTAGCCGGGCTCGCCTTTTTCATTGAGGAAATCCCGCAGGGTGGTGCCGCCCATCTCGATGGAGGCGGCGAGGACCTCGCGAATGGCGGCGACGAGTTTTTCGAGTCGCGGCAGGCTCACTTTCCCGGCGGGTTTGCGGGGATCAATGCCTGCCATGAAGAGCGCCTCGCTGGCATAGATATTCCCCACGCCCACGACGACATGCGCATTCATGATGACCAGCTTGATGGCGGCCGTTTTGCCAGCGCAGGCGGCTTGGAGTTGTTTCGCCGTGAAATCAGGCCCGAGCGGCTCGGGACCGAGATCGCAGAGGAGTTTGTGATCGTGAGGATCTCCCTCGATGAGCAGCGCGGCACCAAAACGACGTGGGTCATGCAGGCGGAGCTGCTTTCCACTATCCATTGTGAGGGCAAAGTGATCGTGCTTCCGCCAAGGTGTCTCCGGCGGCACGATGCGGAGGCTGCCGGACATGCCGAGATGCAGCAGCAGCGTGCCTTTGGCGGTTTGAAAGAGCAGATACTTCGCCCGCCGCTCACCAGCCGTGATGCGCTGGCCTTCCAGATCATGCATGGCATCCGGCACGGGCCAGCGGAGGCGCTTATCCCGCACGATCACCTCCGTGATACGATGACGGATCAAATGCGGAGAGACGCCGCGGAGAGTGGTTTCGACTTCAGGAAGCTCGGGCATGAAAACAGGCAAAAAATCACCACCGCGTGCGGTCGAGGCTGCGGTAGGCGATGGCTTCAAAAACGTGATTTTCCTCAATGCGGTCGTTTCCCGCCAGATCGGCCATCGTGCGGGCCACCTTCAGGATGCGGTCATGCGCCCGGGCGCTGAAATTCATGTCCGTCATCGCATGTTCGAGCATCGCGGCGGCCTGTTGACCGAGCTCGCAGTGCTTTTTCAGCAATCGAGGCGTCATTGCGCTGTTCGTGTGGATGCCGGGACTCTTCGCGAAGCGCTCCCGCTGAATAGAGCGAGCCATTTCCACCCGCTGGCGAATCGTTTGTGAGGACTCACCGCTCTCGCTCGATGAGAGCGCTTTGTATTCCACCAGAGGCACCTCGATGTGGAGATCAATGCGATCCAAAAGCGGGCCGCTGATGCGCTGGCGATACTTTTGGATCATCGGCGGGCTGCATCGGCACTCCCGTTTCAAATCCCCGAAAAAGCCGCAAGGGCATGGATTCATCGCCGCCACCAGCATGAACTGCGCGGGAAAGGTCATCGTGCCCGCCGCACGGGAAATCGTCACCTTCCCATCTTCCAAAGGCTGGCGCAGCACCTCCAGCGTGCTGCGGCGAAATTCCGGCAATTCATCGAGAAACAACACGCCATGATGCGCCAGCGAAACCTCGCCAGGCCCCGGATTCGTGCCGCCGCCGAGCAGTCCGGCATCGCTGATCGTGTGATGCGGCGAGCGAAAGGGCCGCGTGGCGATGAAGGCATTCGTCTCACTGAGCAAACCGGCCGCGCTGTGGATCTTCGTCGTCTCGATGGCCTCCTCCTCACGCATCGCCGGCATGATCGTGGCGATCCGTTTGGCGATCATCGACTTCCCCGTACCGGGTGGGCCGATCATGAGAATGTTATGACCACCGGCCACGGCGATTTCGATAGCTCGTTTGGCATCGCCCTGGCTTTTCACATCGGCAAAGTCGATCTCGTAATGCGAAGCCGCCGCGAAGAACTCCGCCGCACGACAAGGCTCAGGAGCGATGTCGAAGTCACTTTTGAGGAATTCGACGGCTTCCCGCAAATTGGCTACGCCGATGATGTCGATGCCAGAAACCACGCTCGCCTCCAAGGCAGCTCGTTTGGGCACGAGGAGGCGTTTGCGCCCCTTCGCACGAGCTTCGAGAGCCACGGCCAAAAGACCGCGCACCGGCCTCAGCTCGCCATTGAGCGCCAGCTCGCCGATCATCGCCGTTTCGCTGAGCACCGGGATCGGAATACGCGACCGATGCGCAATCAATGAAATAGCAATCGGCAGATCAAAGCCCGGCCCTTCCTTCTTCAAATCTGCCGGAGCCAGATTCACCGTCGTCACGCCCTCATTCATCGCAAAGCCGCTGCTCTGAATCGCCGCACTCACCCGCTCACGACTTTCCTTCACCGAAGCATCCGGCAGCCCCACGATCATCATCTTCGGATTGCCGCCGCCATCGTGGGACTCGATCTCGATTTCGACGGCGTTCACGCCTGAGAGGGTGGCTGAGTAGGTGCGGGCGACCATGTGTGGCGATTATTCAGACACCGCCCCATCCTGCAAGAAGGCATTTAGCATCTCAGCACCAAGATGGCGGTGCGGCCAATTCGCCCTCATGAGCTAAAAACGAGAGCGCCATCGCATTCCCGCGCCATGATTCTGCCCTCATGAGCATCGGCACCAAAAATCGTCTCAACCAATCGAGTAGCACCTGCAAAACGCATCTGCGTGAGCAGCATCCTCAGCAGTTGGCTCTCGTGGAGGAATTCATCGCGGAGATCGAAGGCACAGGAAAGAACCACGATGCGACGAAGTGGAATCAATTCACGGATGCAAAGCGCAGCACGGCGGAGATGCTCCAGCGCGTGGATGCGGCTTTTGATGCCTGGATGAATCCCTGAGAGCGAAACGCGCTGATTGACGCCCCGCGCCGCCTCCGCATCCTCGCGGGGCATGCGAGACCCTCGGCTTCACTCCCAGCTCCTCATCGAAACCTATTACGAAACCTTCAACGGCGGCGACCGCGAGGCCTTCCTCGATCTGCTGGCCGAAGATGTGGCGCACGACATCAACCAAGGCGGCTGCGAAGTGGGCAAGGCGGCCTTCCGCACTTTTCTCCAGCGCATGGATCGCTGCTATCGCGAGCAGGTGGTGGGGCTTGTTTCCTTTGCCAGTGAAGATGGAAAACGCGGCGCGGCGGAGTTTGTCATCGAAGGCGAGTATCTCTCGACGGATGACGGCCTGCCTCCCGCCACCGGGCAGCGCTACCGACTGCCGGTGGGTGCCTTTTTCGAAATCGAAAACAACCTGGTGAAGCGCATCACGAACTACTACAACCTGCAGGACTGGCTGCGCCAAGTGGGCGCGGCTTGAGCAGCCTTCATCCCCTTCCCCGCCATGAATCCCACGCAGCGTGTCAATAAGCCCTCCTCGATCACGGTGGGCGATTTTTTCCAAAACAACCGCGAGGAGCTGCGCCTGCGCCTCATCGGGAAGGATGTGGGCTTTGCACGCAAGATCAGCGAACCCTCCGTGAACCGCCCCGGCCTGCTGCTGGCCGGTTTTGACACCTACTTCGCCTACAAGCGCGTGCAGGTCTTTGGCAATTCGGAGCACTCCTACCTCGAAGGCCTCGATCCGGGCCTCCGCGCCTCCCGCTTCAGCAAACTATGCACGCAGGAGATCCCCTGCATCGTCATCGCTCGTGGCCACCGCATCGAGGATGAGCTCGTCGAAATCGCCAATGCCGCCGGTATCTCCGTCTTCCAGACGAGCATGGCCACGATGAAATTCCTCAACGCGGCCACCATCCGCCTCGAATGGGCCTTTTCCCCCAGCCAAAATCTTCACGGCTGCATGGTGGATGTGCAGGGCATCGGCGTCCTCGTCGAAGGCGAGAGCGGCAGCGGGAAAAGCGAGAGCGTGATCGGCCTGCTGCAACGCGGTGCCGCTCTCGTAGCCGATGATGTAGTGAAACTTCGCGTCGTGGAGGACCGCGAAATCGTGGCCACCGCCCCAGAAAACCTCCGTGGCATGATCGAAATCCGCGGCCTGGGCGTGCTGAACGTCACCGCCCTCTTTGGCGTGGGTGCCCTGCGCCTCAGCAAGCGCCTCGACCTCATCGTCACCCTCGTCCACGGTCAAAAAACGGAGGATCTGGAACGCGTGGGCACCGCCACGGCGGTTCGCCCCGTGATGGGACTGGATATTCCCCACGTCACCCTGCCGCTGGCCCCTGGTCGTGATGTGGCCGCCCTCATCGAGCTGGCCGCCATGAATTACAAGCTCCGCGCCTTTGGCTACAACAGCGCGGTAGAGTTTGACCAAAGGCTGTTGCAAAAGATCACAAACAACCAATTAGGTTAGCCGCCTCCCGCCCACCTTCACCAACCTCCCGCACCGCATGAGCCTCGAAAAAGAACTCACGATCCGCAACAAGATGGGTATGCACGCCCGTCCCGCCGCGCAGTTCGTGAAACGAGCCGGCAAATACCAGTGTGATATTTGGGTGGAAAAGGATGACGAATCCGTGAACGGCAAAAGCATCATGGGCCTCATGATGCTGGCCGCCGGCAAAGGAGAGACGATCAAGGTCATCACCGATGGAGCCGATGCCGAGGCGGCCATGACTGACCTCGAAGAGCTGGTGAGCAGCGGCTTTGGTGATGTGGAGTGATCCAGCCAAGCCGATTGACGATTGATGAATAACGATTGCTGATTGTTGAAGTGGCACCGCCTGCCGCGTCAGCGACTTCAAAAATCAACAATCGTCAATCCCTCGCCGCTCAGGAAAAGCTCCCCTCGCGGATAAACCTCACCGCCGCCTCCAGCACCTTGGGCCGCCACATGATCCAGGTGTGCCCGGCGGGCAGCACCAGAAAATCCTTCAGCCCGCCGATGCGCCCGCCTTCCACCGTCACCACGCCATCGAAAGCTCCATCGAGCCATTGGCGGAAGAACGGTAGATTGGCCTCGTCACCCATGATGACACCCGTTTCGACCTTCACCGCACCGAGGCGCTTCGGCGTGGCATTTTCATTCGTGCGCAGCTCTTGCAGCACTGGCCCCATGATTTTCTTCGCCACGATCCAATCGCCCAGTTTATCGGCGATCTCGCTGCCGTTGTTCGGCGGGGCCAGCAGCACGGCGCGGCCCACCGGCAGCTTTTCCGCATGCTGGGCAGCCCACGCACGGAAAACGATGCCGCCGAGCGAGTGCGTGACGAAGTGCAGTTTTTCCACGCCAGGCCTCGCCGCGATCTTTTCGAGTGCCGGAGCCACAAAATCCCTCACCGCGACCTCCACGCCCATTTTTCGCGAAGGATACGCCACATAGGCCACCCGATAGCCGGCCTTCTTGAACCACAAACCGGCTCCCAGCATGCTCCGCGGCGTGCGGGCGAGACCATGAAGCATCACGACGATTTCGGCAGAAGGATTGGCGGCAGGCATGTTGAGGCCGAATCTGGCACAACAATCGCGTCTGGACGAAATGAACTTCACACAGCTATGCTCCGACGCATGAAAATCGCCCGCGCCCTCCTCCTTGCCACCGTCTCGCTATTCCTCGCCTCCTGCGCAGGCATCGTTTCCCATCGCTCGCCGCCGGGTGTCACCGTCGATCTCGTGCCCAAGGGCATGTATGCACGGCGCATCTACCGCCCCATGCGGCCCACCTTCATCACCATCCATGCCACCGAGAATCGCTCGCGTGGCGCAGGAGCCTATTCGCATGCGCTGATGCTCAAACGCGGTTCCCTCAAAGGCGCTCACAATGCCATCGGCTACATCGGCTGGCATTTCACCGTCGATGACCACTCCACCTACCAAAGCCTGCCCACGAATGAACGCGGCGAGCACGCCGACTACGACGGCCAGGGCAATCGCAGCTCCATCGGCATTGAGATGTGCGAAAACCGTGGCAATGACCGCGCCCGCACGCTCGACCGCACCGCACAGCTCACCGCCTGGCTCATCAAAGAGCATGGCATCCCGCTCAGCCGCGTGGTCCCACACATGCACTGGCGCATGATCCGCCACGATGACCACCGCGACCTCGGACACAAGAAATGCCCGCACTTTCTCCTCGATAACGGCCGCCTCGGCCCGAAGTGGAACGCCTTCCTCGCGAAGGTGGAAGCCTATCGCCGGGCCTTGTGACACCCGTCAACAACGTCATCAAGGTCAATCAAGTCACCCGAGCGTCTTGCCCCCGCATTCTGGCGAATGCGCCTACACCGCGCCTTGTAAGCTCGTTCGCCAGAACGAGGATTTCGAGAGTTTGCCAGAGGCTGACCTACTTCTTCGCCCGCACCTTGATCTCCACACGGCGGTTCATGCCCTGCTGCTCCACGGTGCCATTCACATCCACGATGGGCTTTGATTTGCCCATGCCCATGGCGCGGATGCGGTCATCACCGAGCCCAAGGGACTCCTGAAGCCACAAAACGACCGCCTGAGCGCGGCGCATGCTCAGTGCCAGATTAAATTCCTCGCCGCCAAAGCTGTCCGTGTGCCCCTCGATGATGAAAAGGGAGTCCGGGTTCTTTTGAATCAGGAAGCCGAGCTTCATCAGGCTTAGCCGAGCACCTTCCGCGAGCTGGTCGCTACCATATTCGAAGAGCAGATCCGTGGGCATCAGAATGGGAGCCGTGCTGCCGCCCACCTTCCCGCCGCTGCCGCTGAGCAGTTCATCGAGATTGCTGAACCCTTTCACCTTGGCGCTGGCCGCGCTGACGGTGCCCTGGCTTTTCACGGCATCGAGCAGACCGGTATCCATCTCACCACCGGGGCCTGGATCGAGGGCACCGGAATCGAGCAGCATCTGCTTTTCAGAAACGGGCTTCATCAGCACCTCACGCTTCACACTTGCCATCTCGGCGGCGAGATCCGGCGTGGCCATGCTTTGCGGCGCGGCGAGCAGTTTGGCCAGCTCGCTGGTTTGCGGAGCGCCTGGATTGCCATCACCCGGATCGTTCTTGCGGATGAAATTGGTGATCTCCTTCACATTCGGCGTGAGATCTATCTCTTGATTCGGCGCCAGCTCCTGGAGCTTGTCGATCATGTCCAGATTCGGCTCAAAGGCCTTTACATCAGGTAGATTGCCCGTCGTGGGCGTCACCGTCTCGGGGATGTGCTGGATGGCCTGCTGCTCGCGGAGGAGCTTTTCGGAGATGCGGACGCGCTCCGGCAGCTTGCGCGGCACTGGCTTGTCATTCGCCGCGAGACCCAGCGTATCGAAGCCGACATACAGCATCATGTGAAACACCACGCTGAGGATCAGGGCAAACATCACCCACCACTTCAGCGCCCAGTCATCACGCGAGCGATACACCGCACGCGGCGCGGTGGTCCATTCAGGCGGGTGGGTCAGGGTAGCCATTCAGGTAGGGGAGGGTTTGAGGCGGAGACTATCACTCCAGCCTGGGAATGCACGTCCCAAGTCGAAATAGACCGTGACATCGCTGGCTCGGCCTTCGTATCCTCCTCGCACACACCACCCACCCCATGAACCGCCGCACCTTCCTCACCACCGCTTCCACCGCCGCCGCCTCGCTGCTCGTCCCCACCAGCAGCCAGGCCGCCCTCGATTTGACCCAAGCCGCCCTGCCCTACGCCCCCGAGGCGCTGGAGCCGCACATCGATGCCGTCACGATGGGCATCCATCACGGCAAACACCACGCCGCCTATGTCAAAAACCTCGGCGATGCCCTCAAAGCCGCCAGCGTGGCTCAAACCGATCCCCTGGCCATCATCTCCGATCTTTCCGCCGTGCCCGAGGCTCAGCGCATGCTCGTCCGCAACAACGGCGGCGGCCATGTGAATCACACCTGGTTCTGGAACTGGATGGCCCCCACTGGCAGCGGCCCGAAAGGCCCCGAAGGCAAACTCGGCGAAGCCATCCAGAGTACCTTCGGTAGCATCGACGACTTCAAAAAGCTCTTCGGCGAGGCGGGCACCAAGCGCTTCGGCTCCGGCTGGGCCTGGCTCATCGTCACCAAAGACGGCAAGCTCAAAGTCACCTCCACACCGAACCAAGACAACCCGCTCATGAAAGGCATCGTCGCCGATGAAGACCTCGGCACGCCCATCCTCGGCCTCGATGTCTGGGAGCACGCCTACTACCTGAAGTATCAAAACAAGCGCCCCGACTACATCGCCGCCTGGTGGAACGTGGTGAACTGGGCGCAGGTCACCAAAGGCTTCGAAGCAGCCAAAGTCTAAGGCCACCGCACCTCTCACGCCCATGACCGGTCTCATCGAGGTCAAGCTCACGGAATTGAACCAGCTCTTCAATTCCATGGACCCCTCCCCCTTTCATGAGAGGGACCTCGATCGAGACGCGGAGGCGTTCATCGTCAGTTGGGCGCAAGAGCATCCGAAGCAGCATGAATTGAAGCTCGTCGTCCATCTCGCCCGCCGACCGGAAGGCATCGCTGATCCGCAAAAGCTCACGCAGGAGTCCATCGAGCACTACTTTGAGTATCGTGCCCAGATGATCCTGCGTGATCTGAAGCGCCTCATGCGGGAAGGCCGCATCTCCTTGCTCATCGGGCTGCTCTTCCTCATCGCATGCCAGATCACCGCCACGCTGCTCACACCCTCGGCCGTCCACTGGCAGGCCGTGGTCCGCGAAGGCCTCACCATCATCGGCTGGGTAGCCATGTGGAAGCCGCTCGACATCTATCTCTACCGTTGGTGGCCGCTCCTCGCCCTCCGGCACCTGTATCAAAAGCTCGCCCAAATGCCCGTCGAGGTCCGCTGCGCCACCTGATCCACCCATTTGCCATTCTCAGTTCCTCCATTTTCAGTTCCCCCATCCCAACTCCATGAAAAACCTGCTCATCGCCCTCACCCTCCTCTCCACCGCCACCTTCGCCGCCGATCCAGTAAAGCACGTCCAATCCGCCGAAGCCGCCACGATCATCGCCGAAAGCAAAACCGTCATCGTCGATGTGCGCACCGCGGAAGAATTCAAAGACGGCCACATCAAAGGGGCCAAGAACATCGACGTCATGTCTGACGACTTCGAGGCACAACTCTCCAAGCTCGACAAGACCCAGCCCACCCTCGTCCACTGCCAGGCAGGTGGCCGCAGCTCCCGTGCTCTCAAAACCTTCGAAAAGCTCGGCTTCACCCAGGTCATCCACCTTGATGATGGCTTTGGCGGCTGGCAGGCAGCCGGAAAACCCGTCGAGAAATAGGCACCGCACCTTCTGGCATGCTCCGAAAATTCCAGAAAATCAAACTTTGGGCCATCGGCGCGACGAGGCGCAAAATTCGCCTCACTTTTTGTGAAACGGAAACGCCTCTCCCTCGTTTAACGCGGCCTCAAGCGCAGGCTTTGCTCTCCAAAACCCCCGCGCCGAACTCACAACCCAACATAGATACATCGAAATGAAAGCACTCACCACCACCCTCGCTCTCCTCGCCATCGCTGGCCTTGTCAACGCCGCTGAAGGCGACGCCAAGAAGCCCGAAGCCGGCAAGAAGAAGGCCCCACCAAGCCCTGAGGCCATGATGAAGAACCTCGACAAGGACGGCAACGGCTCCATCTCCAAGGAAGAGTTCCTCGCCTCCCCTCAGGCCAAGAAAGACAGCGCCAAGGCTGAAGAGCGCTTCGGCAAGATGGACAAGGACAAGAACGGCTCCCTGTCCCTCGAAGAGCTGACCCCCAAGAAGAAGAAATAATCTTCCGCCCCTCCAGGCTTTTCACGCCGCGTTCGCCTCAGCGAGCGCGGCGTTTTTTGTGCCCGCACCTCACGCCACCCATTCAAAGAAGCCCATCGCCTCCAGCTCGGCACGCAGTCGATCTTTTTGCTCGCTGCTCAGCGCCGCATTCGGCAGCCTCGGCGGCCCCACCGCCACGCCCAGCATCTCCATCACCGCCTTTGCCGCTCCCATGTAGCCGTAGTTCACCAGTGTGCTGATGATCCGCACCCCGCGAAACTGCTCCTCCCGAGCCGCCGCCAGATCATTCCTGGCAAACGCCTCCAACAGACGAAGGTAAACCGGCGCCGCAAAATTAAACCCGCTGCCCACCGCCCCCTTCGCTCCCATCGCCAGCGCCCCCAGCATGTGCTCGTCAAAACCAAACGGCACATCCCACGCCCCCTCATCTGCTCGCAGGCAGTATTGATAAGCCATCAGGTCTGAGTTCGTGAATTTGATGCCCGCAAGGTTCGAGATGCGCTCCTTCGCCTGACGCAAAAACTCCGGCATCGACTGGTTGAGACCCGTCAGCACTGGGATGTCGTAATAGTAAAACGGCGTCTCAGGAGCCGCCGAGGCGATCTGCCCCATCGTCTCCACCAGCATGCCCACATCGCGCGGCTTGAAATACATCGGTGCTAGCGCCGCCACCGCATGCGCCCCGAGATCCTCCGCCTGCTCCGCGAGATCTTTGGCATCCGAAAGACAATTCGAACCCACATGCACGATCACCCGCATCGGCGTCCCTTTCACCACCGCCATCCAGAATTTCGCCAGCAGATGCCTCTCTTCAAAAGTGAGCGAGTGACTCTCTCCCGTGCTGCCGCCGATAAACACCTGCGTCACGCCCTTCGAGAGCAAAAAAGCCGCCTGCTTCTCCACCTCATCGAGATTCAACGAGCCATCCTCGTGAAAGGGCGTGTGTGTGGCAGTGACCAGACCGTGAAGGCGACGAGCATCAGGAAGATTCAGCATGCGGCGTGCATGACGCAGGGCCGCTTGCCTGGCAAACTCATTTCCCTTCGCGTGGATTTTCGCTTGGCAGCATCTCACCACGGAAAAACTCGCCGTCATGCCGCCGATGCAAATCATCCGCCGTCCACATCACGCCATCCGGCCCCGCGCTTCGCAGGTCGATCCGGTTCGCATCCCGCACATGAAAAAACAGCGGCGAACCCCAGCGATCCACGATCTGACCTTTCGCATTCAAACAAGCATGCGGAGCCATCAAAAAAACCTCCTTCGCCGCATTTTTCCCCATCAGCGCCGCCGCAAACTCCTCATTCGCCCCCATCCGAAACGGCGCATCCCCCTTCACCAGCAGCCGCAGGTTCGAAAACACATGCGCCATCGCATGCAGATCATCTTCCGGCCGTGTGGATGGTAAGGCATAGTTTTTGAGGATATGCTCTCCAGGTAGTGACGCCCTGGTATTCCGGCGAATGGCATCAGAGGCTTCATCAATGCGGCTCATGCCCACTTGAACGCCATGCCGAAGTATTTCGCCGGAGCTTTGAGCGGCTTTCAAGAACAGTAAGTAAAGCACGAGCCCGCAAATGCCGAGTCCTGAGACCACGACCAGCAAGATTCGGCGAAGGCGGATTTCTTGAAACATGAAACCTTAAACTTGAAACTTAGCTCCACGTTCCCGCCCGCAGCATCCCGATGGGCAAACTCGGCGAGTTCACATTGTAAAAGTTCCCGATGTTCGGCAGCACGCTGCTCATACCGGAGGCGGGCACGCCAAACCATCGCAGCATCTCACCAAAGAACGAATCCACACTCGTCGTGGGAATCATGCGGCCGCCGTAGCCAGTATCATCGGCGCTTTCGAGCGTAAGATCGGGGAAGGTGCCATACACGCGACCGCCTTGAATCGGGCCGCCCATGACGAGCGCATTGCCGCCCCAGGCATGATCGGTGCCGCGACCATTGCTGCGGAGCGTGCGGCCGAAGTCGGATGCGCTGAAGGTGATCACGCCGTCTTGAAGCGTGAGCTGTTCCAAGGCCCGCTGGAAGGCAGTGAGAGCGGCGTTGAGCGTGTTGAGCATGCCCGCCTGGGTGTTCAGCAGCTCGCCGTGATGATCCCAACCGCCGAAGGTGATGAAAATCGTCTGCCGGTGCAGTCCCAGCGCCTGGCGCAGCGCGATCATCTTCACCGCGGCACGGAATTGCTGCGCGATGTAGTTGTTCGTCGGGAAGAGCGAGGCCACGGCGCTGTCGTCGTAACTGTTGTATTGCTGGAGGAAGAATTCTTGGAGCTCGATGCTGCTCTTGGTGAGCTGGCCGTAGCTTTGCTGCATCAGGTTGGCGTAGTTTTGCTGGATGATGCTTCGATGCGCGGTGTTTTTCAGCTTCATCGGATGCAGCGGATCGGTGATCTCGCTGCCGGTGAAGGTCAAAGCACCACGATCCGTCACCACAAACTGCGTCGTGGCATTGCCCACCTGCCACAGGCTGTTCCCGGAGAGGGAGATGTTCATCGCGATGCTGTTGGTGTTCACCGTGCTGTGCAGCAGATCGGCCGTCCGCCCGGCCCAGCCGCTCAGTTCTGTCATGCCCTGCGGCACGGAGGTCTGCCATTGGTCGATCTGATCGCTATGCGAATACAGCGCCCGCGGCAGCGCCACGCTCTCCGCGAGGTATTGCGCCTTCGTGACCGGCTGAATGAGCGTGCCCACATTCGCCAGCAAAGCCGCGCGACGCTTCCCCGCGAAATTTCCGGTGCCATTGAACATTTCCTGCAAGCCCGCGCAACTTGGATGGATTCCGTAGAGCTGCCCATCGCCGCCATCCTGCTCGAGATTGCGAAGCTGGCCGGTCGTTAGCGCCAAATTGCCCCGCGTGGTGGTGTAAATGCCATGTCGCGTCGAATCGCGCGGCACGAGAAAATTGAAGGAGTCCATCCCCCCGTTCAAAAAGAAGCATACCAGCGTCTTGTAATCCGTCGGCGCTCCATCCGCCGCCACGCGGCTGGCGAGTTGGAGATTGAGCAGCGTGTTAAGCACCGGCACGGTGCTCATCGCCGCGCAGGCGGAGCGACCGAAGAAGTGGCGGCGGGTGTATGGATTCGATTTCATGATTGTTCCTCGATTGCTTCGGTTTCAAGCTGCTGTGCCACGCTCTCGACTGCTCGCAGAAACACATCCGGCGGTCGATAGCCATGTTCCTTGATGTAGTGAACGATCAATTGTGGGGCAGCGAATGTCATGTCGTCGACGACGATTCTGATTTCGCCATTGCTCGAACGCTGCACTGCCCATTCCCACTGCTCCTTGAACGATTTGCCATTTAGCTCCTCGGGCATCTGACACAACTCGCAAATGTGTAACCCGCGGTATAGCTCCACCAAATTCGAGGATAGCTTAACGAGTGTTTCCACCAAGTGTTCGGGAACGTTGCCTTTGGAATAGTCGTATCCAGCGCCCAGCCAGCCGACGTGAACCACGCCTGGAGCTGTGTTTCCTGCATATGCGTAGGGACTGAGATCGTCAAAGTGTGCCATGGACTCCTGAGAAAAATAGTTCACCGCATCACCGCGCCTTCCGGGCAGGTGAGCGCCAGATAGGCGGCCACGCGGACGCGGGCGGCAGTTTGATCAGCGGGGATTTGGTTGAGCGTGCTCAGAATGAGGCTGCGCGTGCTGGCCTTCATCTGGCCGGCACAGAAGAGGAGATTCAAATGATCCATGAGACGTTCAGGGGACGATGAAAAGGCTGCTTCACGGCTGAAATCGAATGGGAAACGATACTCCTCGTAGTAGCTCAGACCCTCTTCGAGCATCTGCCACAGGCGATTCGGGAAGCTGATCGAGCTGTAGCTGTCCGTTATCTGAAACACCGGGCTCGCGAGGCCGTTCTGCGTCGGCAGGCCGGGGGCGCGATACTCAGGACGGTAGAAGTTGAACACGCTCGGCGAGTTCGTCGGGGCCTGGCGGCTCTCGTTGTAGAAATCACTCCAGTCCCACCACAGCAGATCAGGCACCTGCTTCATGCCAAAGACTCGCGCCATGGCCATGGCGCGGATCACCGGTTCCTTCAGCCGACCAAAGCCCACGGCCTGCGCCCCCACCGGTCCACGGGCCTCGGGATCGAGCAGGATGGCACTCACGACTGCGCCGAGGTCGCCACGCACACCGCTGCCATTGTTCGCGAAGACGCTGCTGATGCGCTGCACATACGCGGGACTCGGATTGTCCGTGACGAGGAACTGGATGAGCTGCTTGCCGACGAAGACACCCGTGTTTGGATGCTCGAAGAGATGATGAATGGCGTCCCGCACATCGCGCTGCGCATTCTCCAGCGTCGCCGCACGGGCGGGAATGACAAAACCACCGAGCAGCGTCTTCGCGCCGAAATCATGACGGTCGGCGTGCAGGCTCATCGGCGTGGCGTAGTCCTGCTCCGTCCAGCCACCGCCGCCCCAGTTGTCACCGCCGAACCAGAAGCCCGTCATCACACGGGCGAGCTGCGTGATCTCCTCATTCGAGTAAGTCGGCACCGGCTGACCGCTCACGAGCACACGAGATCCATCGGGATTGAGCTGCCACAAACCCACGGTGAAGAGCTGCATCACCTCGCGGGCGTAGTTTTCATCTGGGTAGCGGTTGATCGAGGGATCAGCCTTCTGATTGCCCACATGCGAAAGATAGCGGCCCATCACCGGATGCATCGTTACCTCCATGAGCACGTCCTCGTAGTTCCCAAAGGCATTCCGCACAAAGAGGTCGTAGAAGTCCGCCATGCCGAGGCATTTGTTTTCGAGGTTCGCATCGCGACGCGAGGTGACGAGGATCTGGCTCAGCGCAAAGGCCACCCGCTGACGAAGCTGGTCGCTGCCCTGGATCGCAGCCCGCGCAAAGGCCGTCTGCATGTTGTTACCAAACAAGAACGGATCGCTGTCACCACCGCCGCGGCTGTAATCCTCCCGCTGGCGCTGCGTGGTCATGTTGTGATAGATGCTCTGGATGTAATCTGAGTGCCGCGTGGCCGGCTGGCCCATCTGCTCGGTGATCCAGCCGCTGTAACCGAGCTGCTGCACACGCTGAATGTCCTCCAGCGTTGGACCAAAGCCCGCCTGCATCAGAAAACGCGCCGCATTCACCCGCGAGATGCTCGTGGCCGTGGCACTCGCCCCTTGGAACTGCTCCACCATCGCCGTGTAATCCCCGCTGGCCGAACTCTCGGGCGTGCCATCGAGATTCGCGTCGATGCTTACGCTGCTGCGCGTGCTGTTCGCAGCATTCAACGTGGTGCCGAGCTGCGTCTCCGCCCAATCGCTCACGCCATCTAGGTCCATATCCTCATCAGTGACCTCCATCCTGAAAAAGCTATTTTCCATGCTTGCTGCATCGACCGACATTTCCACTCGCCAAGGACGTACAGGCCCTGCGACGATGAAGAAGAATCGGCTCGTCTCATTCCAAACAGCCAGATCGGTCGTTTCAAAAACGCGGTGCCTCTTATACTCTAGATGTGGCCAGCGCAGGTAGTAATAGTGATATGTTTCGTTATAGAATACCTCGCTCCACAGCCGCGACCTCGGATCGAGCGGATTCGTGCCAGCGAGAGCTTCCGCGCCATTCGTCATGCCATCGCCATCATCGTCGTGGGTCGAGGAAAGGCCGAAATGACCGATCCACTGCTCCCACACGTCGGAGAGGCCGTTTCCATTCACATCCTCACCGGTCACGCCGACTGGCAGACCTCGGTAAAGCGGCGGCAAACTCGTCACGAGCAACGGGTCACTGCCGCTATCCGCCTCCAGGCCGTCCTTGGCGAGATCGTCATCGCTATCCGCATCATTCGGCAAAGTCCCGGCGAGATACTCACGCACATTCGTCAGCCCATCGGCATCGCCGTCGAGTCCGGCATCGGTGGCGCTGAGCTTGTTCAGGCCGTTCGCATCCTCCCAGGCATCCGGCATGCCATCCTCGTCGCTGTCTTTATAGGCGGCAAAGGCAGGCGTGTCCTCCAACGGCGTGGCGTGGAGGTAAACGCTCACGCCGTCATGCGTCCATGTTTCGAGCCGGTTCACGAGCGGCGGATCGCTGCGATCCTGCCAGGTCGCCGTGCCATCGTGGGCATTTTGAGCGAGGGCGCAGTTGGTAAAGCTGCGGCTCACCACCGTGGCATTCGTATCTTGATTCGTGATGCTGAAAGTGAAATCCCACGCCGTTCGGCTGCCGGTGCTGCTGCCCTGGATGCGGAAGCGCAGGCGGTCACTGATGTCATGACTGCCATAGCCGCTGAAGCCCATCAAGGCCTTCAAATCCGCCGGGAAATCCTGCCAGTCCGCCTCCCAGATGTCCCAGGCATCGTTGTCGGGATGGCTGAACCCGCCTCCATTTCCGGAGAAGAGAAAATAGGACACGCGTCCCGCCTTCACCCGAATCGCGACATTAAACGCATCGCTGCCCGTACTCGCCGAGTTCACGATTTGGAAGTTCATGAGCGAGTGATCGCCCCACTCTTGGTCCGTCACGCCGCCTCGCGAGTGATCCCACACGATCTGCACATTCTCCACGATCCAGTCCAAGGTGCGCGGGCTGGTGCTCACCACCGGCACCAGGGATTGTGCGGCATTTGGATTCGTCCAGCCATCGACTTCATCAGCATCGCTGATGCCATCGCCGTCACTGTCTGCGTTGTTCGGGTTTGTCGCCACCGGCACGGCGTTCAGTTCCTCGCCATCGCTGAGGCCATCACCATCCGTATCAGCCCAAAGCGGATTCGTGGTCGTCTCAGCGCCGTCATTCAAACCATCACCATCGGTATCAGTCACGCGAGGGTTCGTCTTCGACGTCTGCTCCGCCGCGTTCGTGAGGCCATCGCCATCGGCGTCGAGCGAGGCATCAGCCACCAGCGTTTTGAAGCCATGCTCCCACTCGTAGGCATCTGGCATGCCGTCGGAATCGCTGTCGAGCGTGGTGTCCACGATCTGGATGCCGTGAATGCCCGCTTCATACCAACTCGTTCGAGCCAATTTGATGTTCACGCTCGCCGTGGTTTGATCACGATAGCGAATCGCATTCGCCCGCCAGGGCTTCACCGCATCCGATTTCATCAATTCGACCAGCTTGGTCTGCGGTGGCGTGCTGGCGCTGAGAAACCATCGATCCGAGGCCGGATTGTCATTCAGCCGCGTGTAAGCCACCGCGCCATCATACACCGTGCCCACATAGACGATCACATCGTAGTGAGTGAATGGGATGCCGCTGATGGTGAGACTGCCCGGCGTATCCGAGGAGACATTCAAATAACCATCCAGCAGCTTCTGCGTGGCGCTGCCCCTCTGGCCGTTCGCCCAGGTGCCGCTGAAAGCCCAGTTCATCGTCATGCCTGTGGACGCACCGGTGCTGTCCACGATCACATCCGGCGTCGGCGTGAGGATGTCACCCTGCGTGCCAGTTTGATTCCGCCAGCTCGTGAGCGCCCAGGTATTGTTCCAAAAGCGCTGCGGCACCAAACCGGTCACCTCATGGCTGGCGATGGTATTGTCCGGATTCAGCTCCATCGCGAAATTGATGCCGATGACACCATTTTGAACCGGCGGTGTGCTCGCGGCCGAATTCGCCAGATAGCCGGTGCGCAGCTCCCAGGCATCTCCCGCGCCGTCACCATCCGTGTCAGCCAGCAGCGGACTCGATGCCGTTTCCTCGCCATCAGCCAGTGAATCGCCATCCGTATCCACCTTCAGCGGATTCGTGCCCGCTGTGGCCTCCGCGCCATCGCTCAAGCCATCACCATCCGTATCCTTTTGCGTCGGCTCGGTGCCAGCGGCGAACTCCTGCGCATTCGTGCGACCATCCGCATCCCCATCCTGAGCCGCGTTCGCCACCGAATCGCTGAACCCATGATCCAGCTCCCACCAGCGCGGCAGTCCATCGCCATCCACGTCCTGCAAAGCGATGGGATCAAGCTCCAACGAAAGTGCATCAAACTGCACCCAACCATCCGTCGAGGAAGCCGGTGCAGGCGCACGCCGAATCTCCAGCACGTTCGCTCCCGCCACGGGATTGAAGCTGCCGGCATCGGCCTCAACGATCAGCGTGTCCGCCTTCGTGTGAACCGTCGTTTGAAGCAAGATGCCCGGCGATAGATCACCATTTGGCAGCATTTGATACCAATAAACCTCAAACTGATGCCTGCCGTAGCCTTCGGCGTAGTTGTCGATCGCCGGATTCCACCAACCACCCCAGACCTGATGCATGTTGAACCGCATGCGGGCCGTGCTCGTGGCCTGCGCAGGCGAAAGATTGAAATGTAGCCTTACGGACAGGTTCCCGCCATCCAGCGTCGGCTCGAAGTTCGTCGCCAGCTCGCCCGCCACCGTGCCAATGGGAGCCGGGTAGGTGCCCGCGAAGTAAAAATCATTGTCGAGAGCCGTCGCGCTGCCCGGAGCCGCGTTGTAATCCCAGGTCGAACTCCCAAACTCATTCTGCGGATCACCATCCCACACTCCAAGCGACCACAGCGTCGTGAATTCCGCCCTCAAAGGCGAAACAATAACTCCAAGAAAACCCAAAAGCAGACCTAAGCGCATGGGCGGAAGTTACCACCTAGGCGGGAGAATGTCCACGAAGCTGTCGAAGCTCGCGTCAGCGTCTTGGAGTGCGCCGGACCTCCGGCGCTTTCGAACGTCGTGTGGCCTGCGGAAAGCTACCGAGGGCTGGAGCACTCTAAAACCGGCTCATCCAATTCGACATGTCCAGAACATGGCCGCTCTGCATAAGCCGAATGTTTTTGGCAACATCCTGGCCGATACCAATAACAACCGCCGCGAGTTGGCCATCCTTATAGTAGGCGCAAGCGGGTGTGTTTCTCAGTCCGATCTCGCGGGCGAAATCTTGCTCTTCATCGACATCCATGTAGCCAAAAGACGCGATACCTGCGAAGCTGCTCTCGATTTGCGAGATCTGCTTTGCCACCTCAAAACGATAGCCGTCCCACTCAGCATCCAGATGAATCACCGCAAACGGCGTTTGGAGAAGAAACGCGTCCAAATCTGCTGAAGTAAGTTTTTGGGTCATGGTGATCTGCTCACAGCCCCTTCGGCATCCACACCTCCAGCTTGCTCACCTCCGCTTTCGCAGAGCTGCTGACGGGGATGCCCCAGAAGTCGAAGAAGGGGCCGAGGTTCTTATTGGTGATCTTGGAGTAACGAATGAGGAATTGATCGCGGCGTTCGTCATCGCCTTTGGGGGCGGGGCCAAATTCAGTGCCCGCGAAGCTGTGCAGATACTTGCGCCAGCTTTCCCAGCCGAATTCCTGGATGAGCTGGATGTAGGTGGTGAGGGCGAGGAAGGGTGAACTCTTCCAGAGAGCGAACTTGTCGCCCGCCTTCTTGATCTTCTGCACGTTTTCTTTGCGCTCTTCCTCGGTGATGGCGGTGTGGCCGATGAGCCAGTCTTTTTTGAGCACCTCGTGGTAGCAGTACATGCCGAGGACGTTGTTGGTGACCTCGCCGGTGCCGTCGAAGGTGAAATCGCCGCGCTGATGGTTGTGGCCGATCTCGTGATAAAAGCCCCAGCCGGGGAATTTCAGGCGTGTGAGCGTGGTCATCTCCGGCGCGGCGCTGGTGGGGATCATGATGGGATAGCCGCTGTGCATGTAACCGGCGCTGATTTGCACATCAGCCACGATGCGTTCAGGCCGCGTGCGCTCGGCGGCTTGGTTGGCGATGTCGTCCTGTGCCTCGACGACCTTTTTCCAGAAGGTCATTAACTCGGTGGGATTGTTCACGAGGCGGCCGACCTCCGATGGGAAGGAGATGATGAGCTTGTCACAGGCCATTTCGGCCCATGGAGCCGGACGCTGGCGGATTTCCTTCCACTTCGCGTCGTCGTCCTTGCCCAGCACGAAGAGCGGCGCGGCGACGGCGTTTTGCACGACGGCGGTGAAGGGCGCGTCGTCCTTCGCACGGCCGGGCACCTCGATGTAGATGAGGCCACCGAAGGCCGAGGCCGTTTTCGTCGTTGCGGTGGTCAATGGCACGCTGCGAGTGATGTCAGGAGCGCGTTCCCATTTGTCGAGATGGTAAAGCGTGTCGCTGTGGCAGCCGATGCGCACGGCGTAGCCTTTATCGGCCAGTTTTTCCGGCAGCGTGACGGTGATCGTCTCGCCCGCGGCGGCGTAAAGGCCGGTGCTGGTCCAGCCGGGAATGCTGTGCGTGATGGCGATCTCGCCGCCGATGCGCGGCGCATTCGCAGGCACCTTGCCGGGGAAGGTCTCATGCGCGGGATGCGGTGCCACGCCTTCACCAGCGGCGAGCCGCAGCACCCGCGTCTCCATGCCGAGGCGCAGACGCTGCGCGGCATGCTGTGCATCCGTGAGCGGTGCCTGCGGCGTGGGGATGGCGCTCTCAGCCCCTGCGCTGCCGAGAGCGGCGAGGACGGCGTTCTTCAAGTTGCTGCGGTCCGGTGGCTGCGCCGCCATGGCGATCTGGATGGCGTTTGTGCCCTGCCGCATCTGCTCCGCCGTCAGCGCGGCACCTCCATCACGCTGCTTTTTGATCGCGGCAATGGCTTCAGAGGCATTCATCAACTGCGGAAGCTCTGCGCGGGCTTCAAAGGAGCGCAGTTGGTCAAAGGCGCTCATGTCCGTGATGGCCACACCGACCGGCAGCAGCGCTTGATTCAGCCCGTGGGACATCGCGAGATCTTTTCCGCCACTCGTCTGGCCAAACGCCCAGCCCGTCATGCCACCGATGAATCCGCCGCCGCCTTTCACATACTCCGCCACCGCCGCGCCTTCCTCGGCGCTGGTGATGCCCTGCATGTTCACGATCACCACGTCGTAGTCGGAGAGGTTTTTCTTCTCCACGGCATCGAAGCTCTCCGCGTTGAATCCACGCTGCTTCAGCATCGCGGCGGCATTCACGCCTTTGAGGCCCACGTGAGGCTTCTCCTTGTTGCCCGCCCACTTGATGCAGTTCTCGATGAGTTGCGCGTGATCCCCGCCCTCACCGCCGCCGAGATAGCTGTTGTGGCCGAAAAGGATGACGCGACCCTTTTGAAAACCCGCCGCCGCTGCGACCGCGATTTCCACACCGTCCTTGTCCGGTGCCGAGAGAATCGGAAACGCGATCTGTCCCCAAATCGCCACCGGCCCCGGTGCCCCCGCCTTCGGCACCGATTTCACGCCTTCGAGGATTTTGGCTCGTTCGGCGGTGACGAGCGCGTGTGGCATTTGAGCGTTCAAAACGAAGGCGAAGGCCAGCAGCGTCAAACCGAAGCTCATAGCCCTCTGCGCCCTCCGCCTCTCTGCTCCTCTGCGGCTAAAGAGAACGTCCAGATGGCTCGATTTTGCCGCGGAGGGGCAAAGAGGCAGAGAAGGCAGAGTTGAGTTGGATTGCATGGTTGGGTTGAGGGAAGGGTTTCAGCTTTTCAAAAAGAAGTTTGCGAGCGAACCAGCGGCATTGCCGAGAAGAAAGCCGCCGATGGCAGCAGCCCACGAATAGCCTGAGGCGGGAGCCATGCCGATGAGGTTGATGCCCAGGATGATTTCGATGATCAAGCCGATGAAACCAGCCAGCACCCAGCCGCCAAAGCCCGTTTTGAAGCCGGTGAAGGCTCCCAAAACAAGGCCAGCAAGTGTGAAACCAGTGCGCATGATGGTTCAGCGATAAATGACGACTAGAAACACCAGCGCGGTGCCTTTGCCGGTGTTGATGATGGCGTGCGGTACATCGGCGCGGTAGGTGCCGGAATCGCCTTTGGTGAGTTCGTCGCTGTCCTGATCGGATTCGAGGCGGACGCTGCCTTCTTCGACTGTGAGGAACTCCCGCGTGCCCTCAAAGTGCGGCTGGCTGCGCAGGGCTCCGCCGGGCTTGATCGTGACCTCGTAAAACTCGACATCCTTCTCCAGATTCAGCGGCGAAAGCGTGCGGATTTCGCCGTGTTTATCACTGCGGAAGACCTGAGCGCGATCACTGGCACGGATGACCTGGATCTTGGAGGCACTAGCCTCGGCGCTCTCGATCAACTCCTGCAACGTGAGCCCAAACGCCCGCGCAATGCGGAAGGTTACAGTCAGCGTGGGATTTGCCTTCTCGCGCTCGATCTCGCTGAGCATGCTGCGGCTCACGCCACTGACGTTCGCCAGCTCTTCGAGCGACCAGCCGCGATCTCCACGGAGCTTCTTCACCCGCTTCCCGAGGTTCTCATTGATGGCCTCGGGGCTGGCTTCCGGGATGGTGGACTTGCGTTTGGCAGGCATGTGCTCCGATATAACGGACGCAAGTCCTGTTAATTAGAATTTTGCACGTTACCCGGAAGCATCCAGGTGATTTTTGCCCCCCGACTTCCGCGACAAATGATCATGAAACGTGAAACCTGAAACTTGGAACGGCTCTCAGGCCCCGCCGAGCTTCTTCACCTGCTGCGAGAGGCGCTTGAGGAGGTTGTTGCACACATTGTCGCAGAGATCAGTGATGCTCGGATCAGCGATGAAGCAGATCACAGAAAGGCCTTCCTTGCGGCGACCGACCATTCCGGCATCGGCGAGTGACTGCACATGGCGCGAGACATTGGCCTGCGTCAGCCCGGTGGCCTCGACGAGTTCGGAGATATTCAGCTCACCGCCTTCTTCGAGGGCGCGGAGGATTTTCAGTCGGCTGGGCTCCGCGAGCGTGCGGAACCAGGAGGCAATAAGCGACAGCGCCTCGTCGGAGACAGGCGGTAGCGGCTTTTTGGAACGTGCGGAGGGCATGAGGGCAAAAAGGGTTTGCAGACACTTACTATATGCGTATAGACTCATACAGTTGAATACAGAAACACCATGAATCCGCTCTCGTCCACCAAAACCTTGAGGAGCCCTCAACGATGACACCCAATCGACTTTTTATCGCCATCGCCGCGCTCGCGGCATTGCTCGCCGGTCTTCAAATGGGCCGCCAGGGCTGCCCGAGCTGCGTGCTGCTGCCAAAGGCACCGGAAGTCGGCCCCGCCACCGATTTGAACTCAACCACTACCAAACCATGAAACTCGAAAACGCCATCCGCGCCCTCGCAGGCACCATGATCCTCACCAGCCTCACGCTGGCTCATTATGTGAGCCCGAACTGGCTCTGGATTACCGCTTTCGTGGGAGTCAATCTCCTTCAATCCGCCTTTACTGGCTTTTGCCCGGCGGAAAACATTCTCAGAAAGCTCGGTGTCGGCGGCAGTTGCTGCACGAAGGTCTGACTCAACCACCCGCCGCTTCCCCCGATGAAAATCCTCTCACGCCTCCTCCCCGTCTTGCTGCTGGCCGCTTGCGGCAAGCACGAGCACCCCCCCGCTGCATCCACACCGCTACCGACCGTCAGCGTGAAGGCCGAGGCGGTGAAATGGAGCCCTCACACCGCCACCGAGGAAGTCGTGGGCACGGTGCGCTCGAAACAACGTGCGGTCGTCGAGGCAAAGGTCAGCGGTCGCGTGCTCGAATACACCGCCACGCCGGGTGCGATGGTGAAAGCGGGCGATTTGCTCGCGCGGCTCGATGTGCAGGAGATTCAGGCGAAGGTCGATCAGGCCCGCGCGATGCTCGATCAGGCGAAACGCGACTTTGATCGCCAAAAGCAGCTCATCGCCAGCAATGCGACCACACGTCAGGAATTCGACGCCACCGAGGCTCGCGTGAAAATCGGCACTGGAGCTGTCAGCGAAGCGGAAACGATGATGAGCTACGCCAAAGTCACCGCGCCCTTTGATGGCGTCGTCACGCGCAAGCTCGCCGATGTGGGCGATCTGGCGATGCCGGGCAAACCGCTGCTTGAAATCGAAGCACCCACCTCGCTGCGCTTTGAAGCCGATCTGCCCGAGGCCATTCTCGACCGCGTGAAGCTCGGTGAAAAGATGGCGGTGCGCCTCGCAAAAGTCATCGAAGGCACCGTGAGCGAAATTTCGCCAGTCGCCGATCCCGTGAGCCGCACCTTTAATGTGAAGCTCGATCTGCCGCCGACTGAAGGCCTGCGCACGGGTCAGTTTGGTCGTGTCTCGGTGCCCGTGGCCGAGGTAAAACTGCTCCTCGTGCCGCAAAGTGCCGTTTTGAAGCGTGGACAGATGGAAATCATCTTCGTCGCCAAAGAGGGCCAAGCCGCACTGCGTCTCGTGAAGACCGGCAAAGTGCTCGAAGACCGCGTCGAGGTGCTTTCCGGCCTCGAAGAAGGCGAACAGATCATCGTGAGCGAAACCGCCCAACTCACTGACGGCCAACCTGTGACGATCCAGCCATGAGCGAGTCTTCCAATCAGCATCTCGGCATCGCAGGTCGCATAGCGGCGGCGTTCATTGACTCAAAGCTGACGCCGCTTGTCGTCATCGCGTCCGTCTTGCTCGGCGCGGCGGCGATTGTTTTGCTGCCGCGTGAAGAAGAGCCGCAGATCAAAGTGCCGATGGTCGATGTGATGGTTTCCATGCCCGGTTCCACCGCGAAGGAGATCGAGGAACGCGCCACGCGACCGATGGAAAAGCTGCTCTGGGAGCTGCCCGGCGTGGAATACATCTACAGCACCTCACGCGACAGCGAGAGTCTCGTCATCGTGCGCTTCAAAGTGGGCGAAGACCCCGATGTCAGCCTCGTGAGACTCACGGAGAAGCTGCGTTCGAACTACGACCGCATCCCGATGGGTGTCAGCGCACCGCTCATCAAACTCAAGAGCATCGACGACGTGCCCATCCTCGCGCTCACCTTGCACAGCGCCCGCTACGATCATCTCACGTTGCGTCGTTTGGCCGCGCAGATCGACGAAGAGATCAAACAGGTACCGCTGGTGGCCGAAACGACGCTGATCGGCGGTTCGCGGCGCACTGTGCGTGTGCTGCTCGATCCCGTGAAGCTCGCTTCGCGCAATCTCAGCCCCGCAGGCCTCGTGCCCATGCTCCAGCAGGCGAATCGCCAATTCCGCGCTGGCGGCCTGACCACCGGCAACAACGAAGTGCTCGTGGAAACCGGCGGCTTTCTAAAAACGGCTCACGAAGTAGGCGATGTCGTCATCGGCGTGTTCAGCGGACGCCCCGTTTATTTGCGTGAGGTGGCCGAGATCGTCGATGGAGGCGAAGAGCCGACGCAATATGTGTTTTATGGGCGTGGTGTAGGCGCAAACGCCAGTTTGCGAAACTCCGATGCCCGCGTTCTGACGAACGCACCTACGTCTGCAGTAGGCGCGCTTGCCAAAGCGCGAGATGACAGCGCCGACGGCACGCAAACATCCCGCAGTCTGGCGACTGCGCCTACTGGGGATCAACCCGCCGTCACGCTCAGCATCGCCAAGCGCCCCGGCGCGAACGCGATCTCGGTGGCCGATGAAGTCCTGCGCAAGGTCGATCTGCTCAAAGGCAACGTCATTCCCGCCGATGTCAGCGTCAGCATCACCCGCAACTATGGCGAGACGGCGGCGGAGAAATCCAACGAGCTGCTGCTGCACATGGGCATCGCCGTGTTCAGCGTGGCAATCCTCATCTGGCTCACCCTCGGCTGGCGCGAGAGCGGCATTGTCGCCGTGGCCATCCCGGCCACGCTGGCGCTTACGCTGCTCGTTTTCTACCTCTACGGCTTCACGCTGAATCGCATCACGCTCTTCGCGCTCATCTTTAGCATCGGCATCCTGGTCGATGATGCCATTGTGGTTGTCGAAAACATTGTTCGGCATTTCCATCTGCCGCAAAACAAAGGTCGTAACTGGTCTTCTATTGCTGTGGAAGCCGTGGGTGAAGTGGGCAATCCCACCATCCTCGCCACCTTTGCCGTCATCGCCGCTGTGCTGCCGATGGCCTTTGTCGGCGGCCTCATGGGGCCTTACATGCGACCGATTCCGATTGGAGCCAGCGCGGCGATGTTTTGGTCATTGCTGATCGCCTTCATCGTCACGCCATGGGCTTCGATTCGCATCCTGCGTTGGGGGAAGAAATATTCGACACTCACTGACGACACGCCCTCGGCAAAAGATCTCGAACATCATGACGCCAGCGAGCATCCCGAGGATTTCTTCACGAAACTCTACCGCCGCGTCATGGGACCGCTGCTGCATCACACCGGCTGGCGCTGGACGTTCCTCATCGGCATCACTGTGCTGCTGCTCGCGAGCATGGCGACCGTCGGACTCGGTTGGGTGAAGGTGAAAATGCTGCCCTTCGACAACAAGAGCGAGTTCCAAGTCATCCTGAACATGCCGGAAGGCACGTCGCTGGAGCAAACTGCCGCCGTCGCTCGCGAAATGGCCGCTGCGATCCGCACCGAGCCGGAAGTGACCGATTACCAAGTCTATGCCGGCGTCGCCTCGCCCTACAACTTCAATGGACTCGTGCGTCACTACTTCATGCGTCGCGGTGCCAATGTCGCCGACATCCAGGTGAATCTCGTCGGTAAGCACGAACGCAAAGCGCAGAGCCACGACATCGCCAAACGCATTCGTCCCGCCGTCACGGCCATCGCGGATCGCTACAAAGCGCGTGTTGCCATCGCCGAGGTGCCGCCCGGCCCGCCGGTGCTGCAAACACTCGTCGCCGAGATTTATGGGCCTAACGAAGAAGCGCGAATGAAGCTCGCCGAAGCCGTGAAGACCATTTTCAAAGCCACTCCCGGCGTTGTGGATGTCGATTGGTATATTGAGGCCGATCAGCAAAAAGCCCGCTTCATCATCGACAAGGAAAAAGCCGCTTTGCACGGCATCAGCGCCGCCACGATCTCGCAGACGCTCAAAATCGCCGTCGATGGCGAAAACATCGATTTGCTGCATCAGCCCGCCGAGAAGGAAGATGTCAATATTCGCCTCGAACTGCCCCGTAGTGCCAAAACCACGCCCGAGGAGCTTCTCGCCCTTCGCGTGCGTTCCGGCGATGCCAACGCGCTGCCCGAACCCGGTGCCAGCGGCTCGCCGCTCGTGCCGTTGCGTGAGCTGGTGAAGGTCGAGCACGTCACCGTCGAGAAGAGCCTCTATCACAAGAACCTCATGCCCGTGACTTACGTCATCGGTGACGTGGCCGGTGTCGTCGAAAGCCCCGTGTATGCCATCTTCCAGATGAACGAGGCGCTCAAGAAGCTCGACACACGCGAGTTCGGCGGACGCGGCGCGGAACTGCAAATCCTCAACGCCTCCATGCCCTTTAGCGACGCCGAACCCGCGATGAAATGGGACGGCGAGTGGCACATCACCATTGAGGTCTTCCGCGATCTCGGCGCGGCTTTCGGCGCGTGTATCATCCTGATTTACGTGCTCATGGTCGGCTGGTTCCGCAGCTTCCTGACGCCCGCCATCGTCATGATCGCCATTCCGTTCTCGCTAGTCGGCATCCTGCCCGCGCACGGATTGATGGACGCCTTTTTCTCCGCCACCAGCATGATCGGCTTCATGGCCGGCGGCGGTATCGTGGTGCGAAACAGCATCATCCTGGTTGATTTCATCGAGCTGCGCGTGCGTGAAGGCATGCCACTGAGCGAGGCCGTCATCGACGCCGGAGCTGTGCGGTTCCGCCCGATGCTCCTCACCGCCATGGCCGTCGTCGTCGGAGCCGCCGTGATCCTCGCCGATCCCATCTTCCAAGGTCTCGCCATCGCTCTCATGGCCGGAGAAATCGCCAGCCTCCTCATCAGCCGCATGGCCGTGCCGGTTCTCTACTTCATGGCGAACAAACATTCTCACCCCGAACCCAAACACTGACATGAAACCCAACATTGGAACCATCGACCGCGCCCTGCGCATCATCCTCGGCCTCGGCCTCATCGCCTACGGCATCGTCAATCATAGCTGGCTCGGAGCCCTTGGCGCCGTGCCGTTACTCACCGCCTTCATCCGCTTCTGCCCGCTGTATGCCCCACTCGGCATCAGCACCTGCGGCAAAGGCGGTAATGACAAAGGCGGCGGCTGCTGCGGTGGCGGGAAATGCTCCTAATGCCATGACACGCTACCTCATCCCCATCGCCATCGGAGCCGTCCTCGGCTCGGCGATGGGCTGCTTTGGCCAATGCAGCTCCGGCACCTGCCCGCTCACCTCGACGTGGTGGCGTGGTGCCATTTACGGCGGCGTGATGGGGCTGCTGTTTGCTTTCAGTTCACATCGCTAAACCCACTCCATCATGAACCCACGCTACATCGCTGAAACCAACAAATCACCGGCCCAGGCCGTGACCGATCTCGAAGCCTCGGTCAAACAGCACGGCTACGGCGTGTTGCACACTTACGACCTCAAACAAACCCTCGCGAGCAAAGGCTTCGACCTGCCAAACGCCTGCCACATCCTCGAAGTCTGCAATCCCAAACAAGCCGCCGCCGTGCTAGCTG
>JBILVU010000278.1:0-3168 GCA_044370285.1 Prosthecobacter sp. | reverse complement strand
CACCGTCAATGCCGTCAACAAGGTCAGTCGGGTCACCTCAGTGCCCACAAAGCCCATCCACACCGCCAGCGCCGTGATCAAAAAACTCCCCGCGCTCATCTGCGTGAGCACGAGCATCCACGTCAGCGGCGGGTGCGCGTGATCGAGTCGGAGTTGGCCTTCATCAGCAGGCCTCGCATCAGGCCGCACTTTGGCTGAGACATACGTCGTGGTGGGTCGCGTGTAGCTCGAATCAAACGCCCCGGCGATGATTTGGCCGTGATCCGGCACCTCGCTGAGCTTCACCACCTTGATCTTGATCGCCTCGTTCGGGCAGGCCTGTACGCAGGCGGGTGCTTCACCTTCCGCGAGGCGGCCCTGGCACATGTCACACTTCCGCACGATGCCGCGCTTGAGGTTGAACTTCGGCACATCATACGGGCACTTCAGAATGCAGTAGCTGCAGCCAATGCACTGATCATCCAAATGCCGCACGATGCCGGTGACCGCATCTTTGTCATACGCCAGCACCGGGCAGCCATTCGAGCATGCGGGATCTTCGCAGTGATGGCAGGCCGTGGTGACGGTCTGCACATACGGCTGCTTCTTCAATCCCACCAACAAGCCCACATCCCGCCACGATTCATCATCATCGAGCCCGTTGAGCGAGTGACAGGCGGCCACGCAGGCCTTGCAGCCAGTGCAGGCATCCAGATTCACCTCAAAGCCATACTGCTCGCCGGGCGTCGGCTTGGAGAGCGGGATCAGGTGGGAGAATCGACGCTTGAGGGAGTTCGAGTCGTATTCTTCCGCAAAGAGCGCGACGGGTGTGCGCAGGGTTTGTTGCTCTTGGAGCACTCGGGTCAGCAGGTCTGACGAGTCGGACAAGTCGGACATGTCTGACTGCACCAAGGTCATGCGATGCTGAATGCCTCCTGAAGCTGGCCGATGGTTCTTTGATTGCAGAAGCTGTGAAAGCTCTCCTCGGCGCTGCTGCGGCCTTTGAGATAGCCTTTCAACATACCTTCGAGCGTTTCACCGAGGCTTTCGACAGACACACCGCTGAAGACCTGCCTGCCAATCTTGCGGTTTTCGCCAAAGCCGCCGCCGACAGTGATGTGGTAGCCTTCGCCGCTTTCGGTTTTCACCTTGGTGCCGAGTAGGCCGATGTCTCCCATGAAGTGTTGGGCGCAGGAGTGGGCGCAGCCGGTGAAGTGAATGTTGACCGGCTTGTCGAGCTTCACGCGCTTGTCGAGGTAGTCCATCATGGCGATGGCATTGCTCTTGGTGTCCGTGGCGGCGAATTTGCAGTATTTGCTGCCCGTGCAGGCCACGAAGCCGTTGCGGAGGTTCGAGGTCTCGCAGGGAAACCCCAGCTTCTTCAAGGATTTCGCCAAAGTAGCCGCGTAAGCCGTTTTGACGTTTGGAATGATGAAATTCTGCCAAACGGTGAGTCGCACCTCCCCACTGCCGTAGCTGTCGGCGAGGTCGGCGATGCGCTCCATTTGCTTCGCGGTCATTTGGCCGACGGGCACGCTGGCACCGACATAAACAAACCCTTCCTGCTTCTGCGGGTAAATGCCGACATGTGAGTGCCCTTGCTGCGAATAGGAGCGCTTCTCTTGTGTCGGCGAATCGGGCGGAAGGCGGGTGAGCTTGAACTTAAGATGCTTTTCCGCCTCCGCGAGCACGCCATCGAGTCCTTTGTCCTCGATGACATATTTGAAGCGGGCCTTCTTGCGGTTCGTGCGATCACCGAACTCGATGAAGACGCGCAGCAAGGCCACCATGACGTCGTTGAGCTGCTCAGGCTTCACAATGACGCCCCAATCGCTGGCGAAGGTCTGATGGCCGGTGACACCGCCGAGCAAGAGGCGGAAATACACTTCATCGCCGATCTTTACCGCGCTGGCACCGATGTCGTTCGTGTCTTCGACGGAGGAAATCAATCCGCCGCCGTCGTAGGCAATGTTGAACTTGCGCGGCAGATCATAAAACTCCTTCGAGCTGATGATGAGCGTGGCCAGTTCATTCACGAATGGACGCACATCGATCAGTTCATGTGGATCGTAACCCGCGCAGGGGTTCATCGTGATGTTGCGGATGTTGTCCGCACCCGCGCCCTTCGAGTGCAAACCGCAGCCTTGGATGCGGCGAAGCACCTCCGGGCAGTTTTTCGGCTCGATGAGGCGGATTTGAAAATTGTTCCGCGTGGTGATCTGGATGTAGCCGGTGGTCAGTTCACTCGTGATCGAGGCCAATTCACGAAGTTGGTAGCTCTTCACCACACCGCCCGGAATGCGCAGGCGGCACATGTAGCCGTCTTTGACGGGGTTCAGCCAAAAGAGGCCATTCCACTTGTAGCGGAACACGGATTCGGGTTCCGGCTTGGCGTTCCAACGCGCATCCAGCACGAGTTGCTCGATGGCGTCGAAGGGATGCAACTCGCGTTTGATGCGCTCTTCCTTGGTTAAATCATCGAGCGAAGGCCCTGCGGGCGCGGCAGGAGCAGGGGCAAGATCACCAAACGTGACTCCACCAGCCGCAATCCCTGCAAAGAAGCCTTCGAGATAGCGCTTCTGCTCGGCGGAGAAGTCCTCGCCGATCGGTTGGGCCGCTACAGCCCTTTCTGTGACAGGAAGGGTGGCGGTCATGACTTGAAAGTGGGATAGGTTGTCCAAAAGGCGCGACAGCGTTTTGGAACCGAAGCGCAGCGGAGATAGACAGCCGCAGGCTGCCCGCAGGGTGAGCGAAGCGAATCAATGCTCCAGCCCTCTGGAGCTTTTCGTGGGCCAGGTGACGTTCGGAAAGCGCTGGAGGACCAGCGCACTCCAGGACGCTGGCGCGTGATGGAGTCCGCCGCGTGCCGATACTGCGTCGTCGCGACTTGGACGATTTCTACCGATGCTGAACAGGTTGGAAACCTGTTCCACTTTGGGGGATCAATACACATCGCGGGCGTAGCGTTTAGTTTTCTTCATCTCGACGACGTATGCTGCTGCTTCGTCAGCCGTTTTGCCGCCTTGGGTTTCGATGATGTGATGGAGGGCTTCATCGACGTCCTTCGCCATGCGTTTGGCGTCTCCGCAGACGTAGAAGTGGGCGCCTTCTTCGAGCCATTGCCAGAGTTCGCTGGCGGCTTGGAGCATGCGGGTCTGGACGTAGATTTTTTCTTCTTGATCGCGGCTG
>JBILVU010000277.1:0-3169 GCA_044370285.1 Prosthecobacter sp. | reverse complement strand
CCGTCCCGACTGCGTCGGCAGGTGCCCCCGCCGGGCGACTGAAACGCCACCACCGTGCCGTCCTTCGCCGTCAGGATGCCGCCCCAGCCGCCGCGTTTATCCCAGACCTTCTGGATCGGGACAAGAAGCGGCGCCCCAAGGAACTCCTCCAACTGGGACGCAGTGGCGAATCCGCCACCAGCTTCCGGCTTTGGAGTTTGTGCGTGCAGCGGGGCGAGCAGCAGAGCGGTGAGGAAGCACAGGCGACAAAAAGATTTGCGACAGAAAAATGAGAGGCATTTCAGCACCTTATTGTCTCCAATGTTTTTGTCGTGACTCATGGAGAAGACGAACGCGGGTTTCATGGGTTGGCAACGATCTTTAATTTACGGAACTCCAGCGCTCCGGCTTTTTCACCAGCGGGTCCGCCGGATTCGCCTCCGAAGCCGAACTGGGCCTTGGGCTCGGCCGCAACAGGATGCTTCGCAGTCCAGGTGCGGCCATTGAACTCGACGGTGATGGTTTCGCCCTTCAGCACAATGTGGACGGGATGCCAGTCGCGGTCGGCGAGGGTGATTTTTTCCCGCAGGAGGTCCACATTCTCGCCCTTCTTGGGATGGGCGATGATGCGGAAGATCTCGCGGCCCATGACGAAATTGAGGATGTGGCCGCGCTCGCGGGTGCCGTCGATGGGAAAGCTGGCGAAGGAGGCCTTGCCTTCCAGCCGAAACTCAAAGCGGACATCGGCTTCTGTGAAGGCGAAGCGGCGCTGCTTCACGGGCCCGTGGCGACGCTCGCCGGACTCGAAGGCGCGCAACACTCCATCCTTCGCCGTCCAGGTGCCGAGGCCCCAATGCCAGTCGGCGGAAAGTGGCTGCTGGAAGGTTTCCTCAAGCGCGATCGGGGGCTCCGCGCTGAGGGCGGAGCCCAGGCTGACGAGAAGGGTGGCGAGGAGTTTGGGAGCAAGGGTTTTCATGATGGATGATTTGAAGAATAACGAGGGCGACAGGGTTGAGTCGTGGACCTAACCCTGTCCAGATGGCGCTAGTTTCACCGACGCCGAGGATTCATCCGCCTTCCTGGCGGCATCGAGAATCTCCAGCACGCGGGCACCATCCCGAAAGTCTGGACGATAGGCGGATTGACTCGCCACCGTTGCGAGGAAATCCGCGATGGAGTGAACGAAGGTGTGCTCATAACCGATGACATGCCCCGGAGGCCACCAACGACCAACATAGGGGTGGCAGGGTTCGGTGACGAGAATCTGGCGGAAGCCTCGCAGGTGCGGCGGATCGTCGTCGGAATAAAATTCGAGCCGGTTCAAATCCTCGAGGTGCCAGCGCAACGCGCCGCGAGAACCGTAAATCTCGAACTGATTGGCGTTGCGGTTCCCCGTGGCAAAACGGGTAGCCTCGAAGCTGCCCATGGCCCCGTTGGCAAAGCTCACAAGCAGTTGGGAAGCATCGTCGATGTCCACCGGGACGCGTTTGGCCGGTTCATCGGCCGACGGTCTCTCTTCGATAAAGGTGCGACGATGACAGGACACCTTCACGATCTCGCCCACAAGGTATCTCGCGAGATCGACACTGTGTGAGTTCAGATCGCCATGCGGACCCGATCCCGCAAACTGCTTCTGCAGCTTCCAACCGGAAGGCGTCTCGGGATCTCGCAACCAGTCTTGCAAATACGCACCGCGCCAGTGACGGATCGTGCCGAGTCTGCCTTCATCAATGATTTGCCGGGCGAGGGCGACGGCCGGGGCGCGGCGGTAGTTGTAGTTGACCGCGTGGACGACGCCAGCCTTGGTGGCTGCTTCTGCCATGGCGTGTGCCTCCTCTGGATTCATCGCCATCGGTTTTTCGCAGAAGATGTGTTTCCCATGCTCCGCCGCCACGATGGCGACCTCGGCCTGAAGATGCTGAGGTAGTGAGAGATCCACCGCGTCGATGTCGTTGCGGGTGACCACTTCACGCCAATCCGCAACCGCTTCCCGCCAGCCCCACTGGCGGGCGAAGGCCTCGGTCTTGGCGAGGTCGCGGCCGCACACGACGGACAACTCCGGCACCAACTCGGGCTCAAAGAAGGGTTGCACCTGGCGCCATGCGTTCGAGTGGGCGCGGCCCATGAACTGCGTGCCGATCATGGCGATGCGGAGAGGACGTTTCATGGCGTGTTCGCGCGGGATTGGGAAGGCTTTGTCCCTTCCACCTGAGGCTTCACGGCTTTCAAGCTGTCCGGAAGTTGCGTGGCTGCGGCGGGACTTTCGTCTTCGATGATGAAGTGGGAGATGCCTTTGGCCTTCGCTGCGGCGATGACGGCGGGGATGTCCACCCGCCCGGCGGCCAGCCGCACCATGAATGACCGGGCCGACTTGGGGTCGGTGAGGTCGGGTTTAGTGTCTTTGGCCAGGTCCTTGAGATGCAGCGAACAGATGCGTTGGCCATGCTTTTCGATGACATCTGCCGCTTTTCCACCGCCCCAGGCTACCCAGAAGACATCGAGCTGAAAGCTTACCACGCCCGGCTCTGTGGCCGCGATGAGCACATCGTAAAAGGTCTCGCCCGGAGCCGCTGGTGAATCGGTGGGCTGGAAGTCCCCGCCATGATTGTGATACGCAAACCGCAGCCCCGCCGATTTCAAGGCAGCACCGTAGCGATTGAAGTTCGCCGCCGCCTTGAGCACCTGCACACGATCCAGGGGCTTTTTGTGCGGCAGGATGGGGCACACTACCTGGATCGCGCCCAGCGCCTTCGCATCCGCGATGACCTGGTCCATGTTTTTCTCCAAGGTCTCCGGCCGCACATGATGACTGGAACACGTCATGCCCCGCGCATCCAGCAATGCGCGCAGTTCGGCTGCGGCCAGCTTCGTGAAGACACTCGTTTCGAGGTCGGTGAACCCCTGTGATTTCAGCCGGTCGAGTGTGCCGGGTGTGTCACGATCAAAGTCTTCCTGGAGGCTATACATTTGCAGCCCCATTCCGAAGGCATGGGAAGAAAGCGCGAGCAGCGCGGTGAGCAGGACGGTGTGGATTTGTTTCATAGGTAGATTGTTGTGGATTGGTCAAGCCAGAGTCCAGCCGCCATCGACCATCAGCACCTCGCCGGTGATGAGGCCGGAGTCCGGGTGGCAGAGAAAGCGGACGGCGTGGGCGATGTCGTGAATGCTGCCGACGCGGCCGACGGGGATG
>JBILVU010000036.1:0-48601 GCA_044370285.1 Prosthecobacter sp. | reverse complement strand
AAGCCTTGAAGAAAGTGGAACAGGTTTTTAACCTGTTCATCGCCGGAGCGACAGACCTACAAACACCTTTCCTCATCCTCACCTCCCCAATCCCCCAAACCGAACAGGTTAAAAACCTGTTCCACTTTCCCGCCCAATGCCGTTCGTGCCCTTTAACCCAGTCGAAAACGTCCAGCGCACGCGCCGGACGTTGCCGCATTGGTTTCAGGAAGGGCGCACTTACTTCGTGACCTTTCGGCTGGCGGATTCGATGCCGCGGGAGAAGAGGGAGCAGATTGAAGCACAGCGTGATGCTTGGATGCATTCGAAAGGGATCCGATCGCTCGACGAGATCGAAAACCTGACCGATGACGACCGCAAAGAATACCACCGCATCTTTACCGCGAAGATTCACGAGCTTCTGGATGCCGGCTACGGCTCCTGCGTGCTGCGTGATCCGGAGAATGCTCAGATCGTCGCCAGCGCGTTAATGTTCTTCGATGGTCAGCGGTGTGAGATGCTCTCTTTTGTCGTGATGCCGAATCACGTACATGTGCTGACCTGCCCTATCGAGCCGCACACGTTGTCCCAGCTTCTGCACTCCTGGAAACGCCACACGAGCCGCGAGATCAATAAGCGGATGGGCACCAGCGGCACGCTTTGGCTCGATGAGAACTTTGATCACATCGTCCGCAGCCACGAGCAGCTCGACCACTTCCGAAACTACATCCACGACAACCCGAAGAAGGCTCGTTTGCCCGAGGGCACATTCATTCACTACGACAAAGAAAGTGGAACAGGTTTGTAACCTGTTCAGCACCGAAGCGACTGACTCACAAACTTCCATTCACCGAACTTACCACTCCAATCCAACAAACCGAACAGGTTACAAACCTGTTCCACTTTCCCGCCAATCGACTCACGAACGTCCTACCTCACTCGATCATCAAACGCTCCGACTGAACAGGTTACAAACCTGTTCCACTTTCCTTCTGCCATGCTTCGCTTCCTGCTTTTTCTGTTCATCACGACCTCCGCCTCGGCGTGGGTCGCCAATGAGGTCGATTTTCCCGGCGACGGCCAAGGCTGGGACCTCAACACGACGAACAGTTACAAATACACCGGGCCCGATGGCAGTGCGGAGTGGTTTCGCTTTGAATGGACCGCGCCTGCGGCGGATGCCGACTACAACTTCAAGATGGTCACGGGCAACAACTGGACCCAAGACTACGGCGGCAATCTGATCTTCCCGAAGAACGAGCTGGCCATCCTCTATTACCAACCGGTCGGTGATTCGACGGCAAAGCTCTCCGGCGGCATCACCAGCGGGAAGCGCTACATTTTCACCGTCAAAGACCCCGGGCTCGCGAACACGTTCATCAGCGTGATGGAGCTGAGCAGTGCTCCGGTGGCGATCACGGGCGTGTCGCGGAATGCGGGCACCGGTTTGATCACGATCAACCTCAACGGCACGCCCAGCGCAGAGGAAAAGGTCTTTGTGCGCTACACGGACAGCGCGTGGAAATACTCGCAGGTCATTCAGGCCACGGTGGCGGGCGCTTCGGCCACGGCGACGATTCCAGACATCAAGGATGGCAAAAACTACGCCTGGTATGTCTTCACCAGCACGGCCACGCCGGACAAATTCCATGGCAGCTTCGCCACGGATGCGCTGACGCTTTCCTGGAACAACAACGCGGGCGCAAACTACAGCATCACCGGCATCCAGCGCATCTCGAATCTCACGATCAACAGCGCCAGCGGGCCTTATCAGACGACGAAGTTCTTCATCGACGAGATCGCGGCGGAGTCGCAGACGCTGAACGTGAGCACCACCTTCAACGCGGGCACGCCGCCGACCGAGGTGCAGGTGGTGACGAATCTGAACCGCCGCGACAAGGCCGATCAGGACAATGATGGCGATGGCGTGGCCGATGGCATCATCCCGCCGCCGCGCGATCTCGCGACCACGGGCGAGGCCCACTATTACAAAGCCTATCCGATGACGAACAGCAGCGGCAGCACGTGGATCGCCGCTTTACCCGTGACGCGGACCGGTTCATATCGCGCCACGGTGCGCTACCGCTTCTCGCCCACGGGACCTTGGTTTTACTATGGTGACCGCGACCACGCGGTGGTGGTGTCGCCTCGCAAGACGCTGGAGATGACGCTCTACGTCGTGAACACGCTGAACATCGAGGCCACCGCGAACACGCAGGGCGGACGCAGCACTTTCACCGACCTTCTCGGCGCGGCCGATGGCGATACCGACGGTCACGACCCACTGAATCTCGATTACTTCAATCTCGTGCAGGCGAATTGCCTGTGGTTCCAGCCCATCCATCCGACGGGTGGTCTCGGCGTGGAAAACGATCCCGCGACCGGATCGCCGTATCTACCGGGAAGCCCGTATGCGACGAAGAACTTCTTCGCCGTGAATCCGGCCATGGGCGCGGCGAACACGGAAAGCTCGGCGATGAGCGAGTTTCAAAATTTCGTCGCCAAGGCCGATGCGTATGCCGGTAGCACCGGCACGATCAACATCATGCTCGACTACGTGGCGAACCACACGGCCTGGGACGCGGTGTATGGCCAGGGCGGTGTGGATCTCGGCTTCACTGGAAGCACCAGCACGCCGCTTCCAGTGCCTTGGTACAGCCGCACCGGCGACTATGGCCAGCCCGCCACCTACTTCACGAGTCTCGGCGACAAGGACAAGGCTGTGGCACCGGATCGCAATGACTTTGGCAAGTGGGCTGATGTCAGCGAGCTCTACTTTGGCCGCTACTCGGCGCAGTGGCGCTTTGGCAGCTATGCCGCCGGCAGCGAGCCGCACAAAAACGAGGACGACTTCATGGACTTCAACAGCCTCAGCCCTGAGGTGGTGAAGGCCTGGCGGCTCATGGCCTACTACCCGATTTACTGGCTGCAGCAGACCGGCCACACGCTGACGAATTCCACCACCGGCACCTACGCCCAACGGCTCGCCGCTGATGACAGAGGCATCGACGCCCTGCGCTGCGATTTCGGCCAAGGACTGCCGAACCCGCTGTGGGAATACATCGTGAACCGCACCCGCAGCTCGAAGTGGAACTTCGTCTTCATGGCCGAGACCCTCGACGGCGGCGAGCCTGGCTACCGCAGCAACCGCGTCTTTGACATCCTCAATGAGAGCATCGTCTTCCAGTTCAGCGGCACCACGCCGGTGAACAAAGAATGGGCCCTGCAAAGCGCCCTCGAAAGCCGCCGCAGCAATTACCGCACCGGCTGCATCCTGCTCAATCTCACCAGCCATGACGAGATCATGCCGGACAACGATGCCTGGCTCACCGCCACGCGTTATGGCGCCGTCTCCGCGGTGCCCGGCCTGCCGATGATCTTCCTCGGCCAGGAGCAGGGCATCCAGCGATACAACACCACGCCCGGCAACGGCCACTACGACGGCTTCGACACCGATCACGAGCTCAACTTTGGCAAACGCGTGCCGCATTTCAAAAAATGGAACCGCGCCTCCTTCTGGACCAATCCGCCGCCAAACAACACCGGCCTCGCGCAATGGTATGGCCGTGTGAACTGGGCACGTCTCAACAGCCCCGCGATCAAGAGCCTCAATCAATACTACCTCGATCTCAAAATCGGCGGCGGTGCCCCTGCGGACAACATCTTCGCCGTCGCGAAGTATGAGCAGGCCAATGCCTCGCCAGCCTTCAAAGATGTCGTGTTGTGCTTTGCGAACCTCTTCGAGCACAACGCAGGCTCACCCGGCACCGGCCCGACCACGCATTTCAACACCAGCGACACCTTCGACATCCGCGGCGGTGTCGGCGATCCACTTTGGAACCTGCTCGGCCTGCAAAACAGCGCCGCGCGGCAATACAACGTGCGCAACCTCGCCAGCAGCAACGCCGCCGCGAACCTCTGGCCCACTGCCCGCACCGGCGCGGACATTTACAACAACGGCATCTACGTCGGCCTGCATGGTGGTGTCGGCACACCTGACATCACCGAAGACGGTGCCCTCGTGCAGTATTTGAAGATCGTCGATGTCACGCCGCCGCCGAGCAGTGCGCCAAACACCAGCTACTACCAGATCGACAATCAAGGCACCTTCACCTGGACCAGCAACGCCGGCCCGCACGACAACATCTCAGGCTATCGCATCAGCATCGGCACCACACCCGGCGGGAGTGATGTGGCGAACAACATCAGCGTAAACGGCACCAGCTATCAGTTCACCGCCCCCCCCGGTCAAACCTACTACGCCACGCTGACCGCTGTGAGTGCGGCAGGCATCAATTCGACCTCCAGCAGCTCGGATACTGGCGCTCCGAACCCGAATAGCACCACCACGCCGGTCAAACTACTCGCTCCGACCGCCGACGACGATGCCGATGGCCAAACCAACGAAGCGGAAGCCGCTGCGGGCACCAATCCGCTCTCCAATGCTTCCGCGTTCAAGGTCAACAGCGCCGCTGTGCCCGCGAATGGCGAGTTCACCATCACCTGGGCCAGCGTGGTGGGAAAAAAGTATCGCGTCCAGCGCAGCGCCACGCTCGTGAGCAATGACTGGACCGACATCTCACCTGAAATCACCGCCACGGGCAGCACGAGCAGTTACAACGACCCCAGTGCAGGCAGCATGAGGCATTTCTATCGAGTCAGGTTGGTGCCTTGAAGCAGGTTGAGAACCTTGTCCCGCAGTTCACCGGCTGCGGAAGAATCGCTGAAATGGTTCACCATGAGTGTGAGGCTGATTTCGTGGCCTGAATCGGTTTGCAGATAGCCTGTGAGAGTGCGGATGCCGGACATGGCACCGCCTTTCCAGTGGAGCGGACCTTCGGAGAGCAAGGAAGCGCGGTAGGCGGCCCCCTGTGGACCGGTTTTGGCGAGGTGCTGGAGTTTGGCGAGATCGTGCGGCGTGATAAAATCAGCTCGCGAGAGGCCGCTACCGTCCTCCATGCGCATGCGGGTGAAGTCGAGGCCGCGTGCCTTCCAATGGTCGCGGATGATGGCGATGGAATCACGCTGCTTTTGATGACCGAGGAGGCCCAGGACGCACTCGGTTTCGTGGTTATCGGAGGTGGCGTGGATGCTGGTGATGATGTCGAGCAAAGTTGGCGAGGTGTGTTGGAGCAGGAAGACCTTCGCGGGATTGGTGTTGGAGGCGATACGACCGTCAATCTGGATGCCGCGAGCGGTGAGAAGCCGCTGAAAATGATGCGCGGCGAAGGTGGATGGATTTGGCACCGCTCCGGTGACAGTGAAGTTCTTCGCATCGAGCGGCACGGTGCCGCGAAGATGAATGATGGGCGTGTTTTCACCGCCATGAATCATGACGCCATCGCCGGAACCTGCCGCGCCGGTGATGACTTCGTTTCGGAAGGTGACGCCGGGCACCTCGGGATCGGCACCGAGAAAGGTGGCGGGTTGGCCGGGGGCGTTGCCGGGGCGAAAACGGGCGGTGTAACGGTTGTGGTTCAAATTGAGGGCGGAAACGCCACTGCCGTAACCATTGCCAATGTCTCCCCAGTTCCAGAAATCGCGGTAGAGGCTGCCTTTGAAGAAGCTGGTATCGATGCGGATGCCGCCAGTGATTCGGCGGAGGCCGATGGCGTGAAGTTTCGCGGCGATTTGCTCCAACGCGGCGAGATCGAGTATCGGATCACCGCCGCCGACGAGGACGAGATCACCTTCGAGGAGGCCGCTTTGCATCGGAGAAGCTGCTCGAATCTCGGTCATAAAGCGAAAGTCGGGGCCTAGGATTTCGAGCGCGGTGGCGGTGGTGACGGTTTTGAGGGCGGAGGCGGGGATGAAGGCGGTATGAGCCTGGTCATCGAAAATGACCGCGCCCTGCGCATCAAGCACACAGAGGCCGATGGCAGCACCGCGAAGACCGGGGGAGGTTTTGGCCTCCGTGAGCAGGTTTCGGAGGTCGGCCTGCCATTTGGCCTCCGCTGGCGCTGGAGGCTTTTCCGGGCCGCAAGAGGTCAGAAGGATGACAGGCAGCAAGAGAAGCAGTTTTCGCATCGGCGGAATGTGGGCGCGGCTTGCGGTTTTGCCAAGCGCGGCCCATTCTTCGCGGATGAAACCGGAGAAAGTGAAAATCATGCTGATGGCGGCGGACATGAAACGCGCCGTGCGTTTTTACCGGGATGTGATCGGCCTGGAGGAGGTGTTTGTGAGCGATTTCTGGACCGAGTTGCGCCACGGGGATGCGATCATCGCCCTGCACGGCGGTCACGATGGCTCGAGGAACCCCACCGGGCTGTCGTTTCAGTTTGAGGATGTGATCGCCAAAGCCGAAGCGATTCGCCTAGCCGGCGCGACGATTCTCCAGCCTCCCCAGCAACGTGAAGGCGAGCCGATCCTGCTCGGCATCTACCGCGACGCGGAAGGGAACGAGGTTTTTGTGACGCAGTACATTGGATGAACCCAACCTTTTTTCCGGCATTTAGGGTCGAGGGATTGACACTGGAACGCCATCCCGCTTAATCTCGCATTCCCCCATTTAATCCTCACCGGACCCATTTTTGTTTTTTCCCCTCTGATTTCATGTACTCGAATGAAAAATACCTTCTGGAACTGCTCCAAGAATCCGGGCTGCTCGTGGAACGCGACATCAAGGGTGTCGCCGCGAGTAAAAAGCCGGGCGAAAGCGTGCTGGAGACGCTGATCAAGACCGGCATCGTCTCCGACGAGCAGGTGGCGCAGACCGTGGCGGTGAATTCAGGCATGGAGTACATCGAGCTGCAAGGTTTTGCGCCTCCCCCTAGCCTGAAGGGCCTCGTGCCCGTGGAGGTGGCGATCCGTTACAAGGTGGCCCCGATTGGCACCAATGGCACGGCTCTCCAGATCGTGGTGGCGGACCCGTATGATTTTGAGACGCTCGACGCCCTGCCGCACGTTTTGCAGCCGGAAATTGAGTTCTTCTGCTCCACCCCGTCTCTCATCAAGCTGCTCCAATCTAACATCTACGGCAACGACGCCGTAGGCGGCAGCAAGATCAAAGGTGTGGGTATGGAGGCGGCGGGAGATGATGACGCGCCGGTGATCAAGCTGGTGACCAACATGCTCACGGAGGCCTTCAAAAACAAAGCGTCGGACATTCATGTGGAGCCAATGGAGAAGGACATCCGCATCCGCTACCGCATGGATGGCGTGATGGTGGATATTGAGCATCATCCGAAGCGCCTTCTGGCGGCGATCATCGGCCGTATCAAGATCATGACCGGTACGATGCAGCTCGATGAAAAGCGTGTGCCACAAGACGGACGTATCCAGATGAACTACAACGACAAGGAGATCGACATGCGTGTCTCGATCATCCCGACGAGCAATGGCGAGAGCGTGGTCATGCGAGTGCTTGATAAGAGCAGCCTGCGTCTCGGCCTCTCGGATCTGGGCTTCCTCTCGGACGACCAGGCGAGCTTTGAAAATCTCATCTCTCTGCCAGATGGCATCATCCTCGTGACTGGGCCCACGGGTTCTGGCAAAACGACGACGCTTTACGCCTGCCTCAACTTCATCAATCGCTCAGACCGCAAGATCATCACGGTGGAAGATCCCGTGGAATACGAGTTGGCGGGCATCAACCAGGTGATGGTGAAGGAGGATGTGGGCATGACCTTCGCCGCCGCCCTCCGAGCCATGCTGCGTCAGGCGCCGAATATCATCATGCTGGGTGAGATTCGAGACTTGGAGACGGCCTCGATCGCCATCCAGGCCTCGCTCACGGGTCACCTTGTGTTTTCCACGCTGCATACGAATGACGCCCCGAGCGCCGTGGCCCGCTTGGCGGACATCGGCATCAAGCCCTTCCTGATCGCTACCGCCGTTCGTGCCATCGAGGCCCAGCGACTGGTGCGAAAGCTCTGCGGAGACTGCAAAACGGTATCCTCCCTCAGCGACCGCGAGCTGCGCTCCCTGGGCCTGGATGCGGCGCAAGCTGCGGATGCCACGATCATGGGACCGGCAGGCTGCGGCAAGTGCCGGCAGCTCGGCTTCCGCGGCCGAATGAGCCTCGTGGAGATCTTCAAGATCGACGATGAGGTGCGCACCATGATCAACAAGCAGCTCACCACGCCGCAACTGCGCAAACGCGCCCGCGAGCTGGGCATGCGCACGATGCGCGAGGACGGCATCCGCAAGGTGCTCTCCGGCATGACCTCCGCCGATGAGGTCATCGAGGCCACGATGTCCGACTCGCATTGATCTCTCCCCTTCCCTGTTTCCGCCTCGTAACCGCTTCCCCCCCCTTTTTCCACCATGACTGTTTCCAACGTCATCGACATGCTCATCAACCGCGGCGTCATCGACTCGGGTCAAGCCGACGATCTCACCCGCGACTGCGTCACGGACGGCAAAGACGTGCTGCAGACCCTCATCGACTACGGCATTTACACCAACGAAGACGAGTTCTGGGGCCATGTGGCCGAGGAACTCGGCGCGGAGCACTTTGACCTCGCCACTTATGAACCAGCCCCCTCCGTGGTGGCCCTCATCCCTCCGGGTATGGCCCGTCTCTACGGCTGCTTTCCCATCACTCTCGATGGCCAGGGGCTGCATGTGGCCTTCACCGATCCGTTGAACCCGCAGCTCGCCGAGGATCTCCGCTTTGGCCTCGGCAAAAGCATTGTGCCCGTCGTAGCGCGGCGCAGCCAAGTCCAGGCTCTCATTGACAAGCACTACGGCAGCAGCGCCCCGAGCATCGAGGAGATTTTCGGCCAGATGGGTAAATCTGGCGCGGCCCAGAGCGCTGAGCAGGAAGCGAACTCGGCCCCGATCGTGAAATTCGTCGATCTCGTGCTCGCTCAGGCCATCAAGGAACGGGCTTCGGACATTCATTTCGAGCCGTTCGAGCGAGAGTTTAAGATCCGCTACCGTGTGGATGGTGCTCTGTATGAGATGGCACCGCCGCCGGTCCATCTCGCCACCTCCGTCATCTCCCGCGTGAAGGTCATGGCGAACATGAACATCGCCGAGCGCCGCATCCCGCAGGACGGCCGCATCATGACGACTGTCAGTGGCAAGGCCATCGATATGCGTGTGAACTCCCTGCCCACGCAGCACGGCGAATCCGTGGTGCTCCGCGTGCTCGACCGCTCCTCCGTGAACCTTGATCTCGAGGCACTCGGCATGCAGCCCTTCCTCTTTGATTACATCGTCGAAACGATTCAAAAGCCGAACGGCATCTTCATCGTCACCGGTCCCACCGGCGCTGGCAAAACGACCACGCTTTACGCCGCCCTGCGCCGCATCAACACCATTGATGCCAAGCTACTCACCGCTGAAGATCCGGTGGAATATGAAATCGACGGCATCATGCAGGTGCCCATCAATGACGCCGTGGGCCTCACCTTTGCCAAGGCGCTACGCTCCTTCCTTCGTCAAGATCCAGACCGCATCATGGTGGGAGAGATGCGAGACCTTGAAACAGCGCAGATTGCCATCCAGGCATCCCTCACAGGCCACTTGGTGCTCAGCACGCTCCATACAAACGATTCCGCCGGTGCGGTGACGCGTCTGGTGGACATGGGCGTGGAGCCATTCCTCGTCGCCGCCACCCTGGAGGGCGTGCTTGCACAGCGCCTCCTGCGCACCATCTGCAAAAGCTGCCGCGCCCCCTACGAGCCAAATAACCACATCCTAACCCAGCTGGGCCTCAGCCGCGGAGACATCGCTGGAAAGCCTTTCTTCACCGGTTCTGGCTGTAGTGCCTGCGGAAACAGTGGCTACAAAGGCCGTAAAGGCATCTACGAGCTCCTCGACATCACCGATCCGCTTCGTGAACTGATTACCTCCCGCGCCCCCTCGCTCGTCCTGCGCCAAAAAGCCATCGAACTGGGCATGGCCACCCTCCGCGAGGACGGCCTGCGCAGCATCTACGATGGCGATACCACCGTGGAAGAGGTGCTGAAATACACCTGATGCACCAAATCAGGCCGGAAAATTTCGCCGTGCGGGATTTCCGGCATGAATTTGAGATAGACAGAACGCTCGCCCCCTCGGTATAAGCACAGACACTCGAATTTCCGCCCCTTCCACGACCCTTACCTATGCCCCGATTTCATTACATCGCCCTCGACCAGAACGGCCAGGAGACCGCTGGCGATCTGGAAGCCGCCTCAGAGGCTGACGCCTACAACCAGCTCCGCTCCAGTGGCTACTATCCCACGCAGGTGGCCGCAGAGGGTGCCGGACAGGCCGCAGCCATCAAAAAGCGCGCCACAAAGAGCACCAAAGGCAAGGACAAGGTCGTCCGCATCGGTGCCAATGCCCGCGTGAAGAGCAAGGTGCTCATGATTTTCACCCGTCAGCTCGCCACGCTGATCGATTCCGGCCTGCCGCTGCTCCGCGGTCTCACCGTGCTCGGCCGCCAGGAGCCCATGCCGATCATGAAGGCCACCATCAACACGCTCGCTGAGAACGTGCAGACTGGCTCCACCTTCTCGGAGAGCCTTCAGCAGTATCCGCGCATCTTTAACAAGCTCTATGTGAACATGGTGAAGGCCGGTGAGCTCGGTGGTGTGCTCGAACTCGTCCTCAACCGACTCGCCGAATACCAGGAAAAAGCCCAGAAGCTCAAAAACAAGATCGTCGCCGCGATGGTTTACCCCATCATCGTGATGTGCATCGCTGCGGGCATCATGGTCTTCCTCATGCTCGTCATCGTGCCACGCTTCGAGAGCATCTTCGAAGACATGCTTGGATCGAAGGAAAAGCTGCCTGAGCTCACCAAATGGGTCATCGGCTTCTCCCGCTGGATGTGGGATTACATTTGGTACATCATCGCTGTCGTCGTGACAGTCTTTGTCTCTTGGCGTGCCATGGCAGCCACCAAAGGTGGTCGAGTCTGGATCGACGGCATGAAGCTCAAACTCCCGCTATTTGGCGATGTACAGCGCAAAACGGCCATTTCCCGCTTCACCCGCACGCTTGGCACTCTCGTTACCTCCGGCGTGCCCATCCTCCAAGCGCTCAACATCACTCGAGATACGGCGGGTAACGTCGTCGTCTCCAACGCCATCATGAAAGTGCATGACGCGGTGAAGGAAGGTGAGTCCATGGTAGGCCCTCTTGAGGCCAGCAATGTCTTCCCGCCAATGGTGATCTCCATGGTGGACGTGGGTGAAGAGACCGGCCAGCTCCCTGAGATGCTTCTGAAAATCGCCGATGTGTATGAAGATGAAGTCGATAACTCCGTCTCCGCCCTCACTGCGATGCTGGAGCCGCTCATGATCGTTATCCTGGCCGTCGTGGTCGGTGTGATCGTCATGGCACTCTTCCTCCCGCTCATCGACGTCATCAAAAACCTCAGCGGTGGTAGTGGGGGCTAGGTCGAAACGCCTCGCTGCCCCTCGCATCCAACCTTCCAACCCGCTTCGCCATGAAACTCCCCGTCCTCCCCCGCCGGGCCGCCGGCTTCACCCTTGCTGAAATGATGATCGTCATCTCGATCATTGTCGTCCTCGCCGCCATGACCCTCGGTGGCTACAACTACGCCATGCGCGGCTCCAAACGCCGCACGACCGAGGCCACCATGACTGCTATTCAGTCTTCCCTGGAGCGCTACTTCGATAAATTCGGCGAGTTTCCAGAGCCAGCCTCGGGGGATGAATCTGTCGAAGTCATGCCAGGCAAAAGTTACCGCATCGGTGGGGCCAAGTGTCTTTATCAGGCACTTCGGGGAGATGGCTATGACGCCATCAAAGGCGCTGAAAACAGCGCCGCAGGCGGCAATTCAGGCTCCGGCTCTTCCGACGGAAACTTCGACGAGACCGAAATCCAGAACGTGCTCTTCAAGGACATGCCAAACACCATGTGGCGGAAGTTGAATAACCAGCACTTCATAATCGTGGACGGCTTCTACCGCCCTTTCCAATACATCAAAGCTGCCCCTCAGAACACGGGCACCGCCGCTGGCGGAGGAGGTGGCGGTGGCAATCAGCAGGCCACCACGATCAACACCACCTATGACCTCTGGTCCTACGGCGAAGATGAAATCAATATCAATACCCTCTCCATCGAAACCGTCGAAAACGAGGCTCTCGCCAATAAGTGGATCAAGAATTGGTAATTAAAAATGCCGGTTGAGACTCTGCCCGTCCGCTGACACTGCTGTCCCATGCCCATCGGACTCGCCATCGCGGCCATTTTATCGCTCTTCGCCAGTTTTTGGGCGTTGAATGTGGCGCGTGATCCACGGGTCTGGCGTCTTTGGTGGATGGATCTCCTCGGCGTGTTGGATGTGGATACGGATCGTGAGGTGCGCCGAGTCCAGGAGCAGCACATGTCCTTCATGTGCTACCTGCTTTTCCTGCTGCTTCTTGCCACCAGCCTTAGCGGTGCCTTTTGGACGGTGGATCTCGTCCGCGAATACAAACGGGAGAAAACCCGCTTTGAACGCGAATTGAACCTCAATCGCGATGAGATCGACAAGGTGCAAAGCAAGCCTCAAGGTCTCAAGCGCTGAACGGCGGCCTTCCGGGAGCTGAATTCCCCATTGCATGCCCCCGGCTTCGCAGCCATGAACGAAGGCTCTCTCATGAACCGCCAGGAAAACCTCGAATCCATCTTTCGCGACGGCAAGACCGTCATCCTCCCCATCGACCACGGCTGCGCCATTCCCGTGCCCGGCCTCGAAAACCCTTTTTCCCTCATCGAGAAGGTCAATGAGTTCGTCGATTGCTATGTGATGAACCTCGGCCTTGCTCTTCGCGCCGGAGATATTCTGGCTGGCAAGGGCATCTGCCTCAGGACGGACGTTTACAACACCCGCACCGAAGGCCACGGCGCTGGAAGCATCGGCATGTGGGGCTGCGAAGACGCAGAAATGGTCGGCGCGAATGCCGTCATGAGCATGCTTTACCCCGGCATCGCCTATGAAAACGTCAATTTCCAAGAAAACGCCGATCTCATCCGCAGCAGCATGGATACGGACATCCCCGTCATCATCGAGGCACTGCCCTACGGTCTCGGTGTGAAGGACAAATACACCTGCGAGAACATCAAGTTTGCCACCCGCTTGGCTGCCGAAATCGGTGCAGATGTCGTCAAGACCCCCTATCCCGTCGATGCCAAATCCCCGGATGACTTCCGCCGCATCGTCGAGAACTGCTTTGTCCCCATCATCATCCTCGGCGGCCCCGCCATGAATGACGACACGGACCTCCTTAAGACCGTCGAAGACGCCATGGAGGCCGGAGCCGCTGGCATCGCCATCGGCCGCAACGTCTGGCAGCACAAAAATCCCGCCGCCATCGCCCGCAGCCTCGCCGCCATCGTTCACGAGGACGCTTCCGCTCTCGAAGCCCTCGCGCTGCTGAAAGAACCTGTGCGCTGAGCCTGTTCCGCTCATCCCCATGAAAAAAGCGCTCCTCAGCCTCCTCGTCGTCGCTGCCCTGCCTGCCGCTGCGCAGGAAATGAAGAAGTTCGACATCAAAGCCGATGACTGGGCCGTGGGCGAACCGCCTGCGGAGGTCTTCGTGCTCGATGGCAAGGTCTCCGTCGCTGAAAAGGACGGCGGCAAGGCCATCCAGATCGATCCCGGCACCGAACTCGTCGAGGCTAGCGCCCAGTTTGGTGATTCCGCCGCCGGCAGCGCCAGCATCGAGGCACGCGTCTTCGCCAGCAAGAAAGGCCGCAGCACCCCTCGTTTCGGCCTCAGCGTTCACGGCATGGCTGGCTATCGCCTCTATGTGAACCCGGCCAAAAAGCTGCTCGAACTCGTCAAAGCCGATCAAGCCGTCGCCACCGCGCCCTTCACTTGGACCTCCGATTCCTGGCTGAACCTCAAAATCGAAGCCAAAAAGGCCGCTGGCGATGCCTGGAGCATCACCGCCTCCGCTTGGCCCGCCACGGAGGCTGCCGCACCCGCCACACCGCAGCTCAAGCACGAGGACAAAGGCCTCAAAGGCCAGGGCAAATGCGCCATCTGGGCCACGCCTTACTCAAATACGCCCATCTTCTTCGACGACATCCACATCGAGATCGAAGCCGCTCCGGCGAAGTAAGCCTCCTCCCACGGCTTGACAGAACGGGCCGCCGCTCCACACAAGACGGCCCATGCCCACCGACCTCATCGCCGATCTCGAATGGCGCGGCCTTTTGAAACAGGCCAGCGACCTCGAAGCCATCCACGAAGCGCTCAAAACTCCGCAGACCTTCTACTGCGGCTTTGACCCCACCGCGGACAGCCTTCACATCGGCAATCTACTTCCCCTCATGGCGCTGCGTCGTGTTCAAGAGCACGGGCATAAAGCCATCGCCATCCTCGGCGGTGGCACCGGCCTCATCGGCGATCCCAGCGGCAAGGCCAACGAACGCACGCTGAACACACCCGAGACCGTCGCCCAGTATGTCGAGAAGATCGGCGTGCAGGTGCGCACCATCCTTGATCCGCAAAACACCCTCGTCGTGAACAACGGCGACTGGATCGGCAGCATGAGCGCCGTGCAGCTCCTGCGGGACATCGGCAAAAACTTCTCCGTCTCCGCCATGCTCGCACGCGACAGCGTGGCCTCACGGCTGGAGAACGGCATCAGCTTCACCGAGTTCACCTACATGATTTTGCAGGCCTACGACTTCGTGAAGCTCTTCGACCTGCACGGCTGCCGTTTCCAGATCGGCGGCAGCGACCAATGGGGAAACATGGTCTCCGGCCTCGACCTCATCCGCCGCATGCGTGGCGAATCCGCCCACGTCATCACCTTCCCGCTTATCACCACTAGCAGCGGCAAAAAATTCGGCAAGTCCGAAGCCGGTGCCATCTGGATGGATCGCCACAAGACCAGCCCGTATGCCTTCTACCAGTTCTGGGTGAACAGCGAGGACCCGGACGTGCCTCGCTTCCTGCGCTACTTCACGCTGCTGTCACAGGACGAGATCACCGCCATCGAAGCCGAGCACACTGCCCGCCCCGAACTTCGCAGCGGCCACAAACGTCTCGCCGCCGAGGTCACCAAGCTTGTGCATGGCGAAGCCGAGCTGCAAAAAGTCATCCTCGCCTCCGAAGCCCTCTTTGGTGGCGCTGATCTCGCCACGGCCGATGTGGATACCCTCATCGAAGCCACTTCGTCCGCTCCGAGCTGCTCCGTCGATCTCGCCGCCATCCCCAGCGTGCCCGATCTCCTCGTCCAACTCGCCCTCGCCACCTCGAAGGGCGATGCCAACCGCCTCCTCAAAGGCGGCGGCTTCTACATCAACAACAAGCAAGTCGCCGCCGATACCCCTGCCGCCCTGACCGCCGCCGATTTCCTCGGTGGCAAGCTCTGCGTGCTCCGCAAAGGCAAGCGCAACTATGCGACGGTGCGGGCGTGAGGCTTCGTTGACGTTTGGCGGTCAATGAGCCATTCTTGGCCCATGACGGCGACCTTTGATCAAGCCCAGCATCTGGTGGCGGCCCTGCCGCGACAGGAGAGAGCACGGCTGTTTGTCTGGATGGCTGAAGACATGGCAGACCTGCATCCCGGCATCGAGTTTGACCCGCGAGTCTGCGGCGGATCGGCACGAATCGTCGGCACTCGCATTCCGGTGTGGTCACTGGAGTCCTGGCGACGTCTCGGCTCGGATGATGCCGAGCTGCTGAGGAATTTCCCCTCGCTCAAAGCGTCCGATCTGGTCAACGCTTGGCGCTACGTCGAGCGTCATCCCCATGAGATCGACCGGGAGATCCAGGAAAACGAGATGGCTGAATGACATGGCCCGGCTCTATGCGAACGAGAACTTTCCTGCCGAAGTCGTGCATAGGCTCCGTGAACTCGGGCATGACGTGCTGACGACGCACGATGCCGGCAGGTCCAATCAACGCATTGAGGACGATGCCGTGCTGCGCTTCGCTTTCGAATCAGATCGCTGTGTGATCACCATCAATCGAAAGGACTTCATGCGCCTTCATCGAAGCCATCCTGACCATGCAGGCATCATCGTCTGCACGGAGAATCGGGACTTTGAGGCATTTGCGCAACGTATTGACGAGGCAATCAAACAAGAGCCTGAATTGGCAGGCAGACTGGTGAGAGTCGTCAGAGGCCAGAAAGCCGATCAGTGATTGAAGACAAACTCCGCCGAGTTTAGCAGGCTCCACAAGATGTCCTCCACCGCGGTCTGGCGTGTCGCATCCTTCGCGGTGAAGGCGCTGAGAGCAATTTTTAGCTCCTCGGCGTCTGGCAGGCGTGCAAAGCAGGCGAGGTAGAGTTCCTCGATGATTTGCTCGGGCTTCGCTTCGCTCTTCGCGAGCCTCGCGACGCGACCTTTGGCGCTGACGAGCATCTCCTGGAGCTTGTTGGAATTCATGAGGTGCAGGGCTTGCACGACGCTCGGTTTGGCATCGCGTTCGCAGGGACACTCGGAACTGGCGTTGGGGCGGCCGAAGGCGTCCATGAACTGGCTTTCGAGCTTGTGATTCCACGTTTGCTTGGCCAGCGCATCGGGCGGCATGCCGGAGAAGGTTTCTTTGACCTCGGTGACGGCGCAGACGGCATCCAGCAGCGTCTCGGCGGGCAGGCGGCGGCGGTAGCTGCGGCTGTAGTTCTTCAAATCGGCTGCGTTGGTCTCATTCGGCAGGCTGCTGAGACGGTAAATCTGCGAGCGCATGATGGTGCGCATGAGATGCTTCAAATCGTAGCCGTGCTGCACGAAGTCGGCGGCCAGCCAGTCGAGCAGCGCGGGATTCGTGGGCGGATTCGACGCGCGGAAGTCGTCCACGGGATCGACGACGCCGCGGCCCATGAAGCTCGACCACACGCGGTTCACGATGGCGTGCGCAAAGTGCGGATTCTTCGGGTTCGTCATCCAATCGGCCAAAACCGCCCGCGGATCCTGCGATTCGGCGATGGGGATCTCCTTGTCGGCAGGCGGACGCGGCTTGAGCGACACTTTGGTGACGGGATGTTCGATGCTGGCCGTGCCGGGCGCGAACCACATCTGCTCCGGCTCGCCGCTGATCGGCGCGGAGATGCCCTGGCCCTTGCGCTTCATCTGCGTGAAGAACGCCGCCATCTGGTAGTAGTCTGTCTGGTCCCACTTCTCCGTCGGATGGTGATGACACTTCGCGCACTCCAGACGCACGCCGAGGAAGATTTGGCCGATGAAAGTCGCCGCGTCGATGGGGTCGCGTTTGTCACGCCAAATGGCCACGGGGCCGTTTTTGTGCGTGTTGCCCTCAGCGGTGAGGAGTTCGGTCACGAAGCGGTTCCATGGCTTGTTTTCGCGAAACGACTGCCGAATCCACTGATCGAGCAGATAGACCGGCTTCACGCCGACTCGCGATGGGTTTGGACGAATGAGATCGCCCCACTTGATGGCCCAGTGATCGGCCCACTCGGCGCGTTCGAGCAGTTGATCGATCCACTGCTCATACTTCGACGGGTTTTTGTCGGTGAGGAAGGCCCGCGCCTCCTCCACGCTCGGCAGCATGCCCACGGCATCGAGCGAGGTGCGGCGAAGGAACTCGGCGTCGCTGCACGTCTCGCTCGGCAGGTAGCCGACCTTTTGCAGGCGGGCATAGACGAGCTTGTCGATCTCATTGCGCACCGGCAGCTTCGCGTAGCGTTCCGCAGGCAGCAGTTTCTCCGCAGGCACATCCACGCGTGAGATCGCCACCTGCCCCATGTAACGCGCCACGATGACCGTCTCGCCGCTTTCGGTCGAGGCTTTGACTTTTCCATTCTCATCCACGCCCGCGATGGCTTTCTCCGTCGAGATGTAGTCCGCCAAGTCCGTCACATCGCGCGTCGAGCCGTCGCTGTACTTCGCCGTGACCTTCAGCGCGACCTCCTCGCCTTTGCGATACGTCTTTTCGCCCGGCGTGATCGCTACTTCGGCCAGAGTGGGCTGATTCGCCGTCTCGTAGGGCATGCCTTGGCGAATCCAGTCCGCGATCGTCTTCGCCCAGGCCGAATCCGGTTCAAATCGCTGCCCACCCTCATGCTGCACGCGCACCGTGGCTTTTTGAAGGATGAGACTGTCTTCTGGCAGCGTGGGGAAGACTCGACGGCCTCGCGAGTCGTTCACGAACTCCATGAAGTCGCTCTTCGTGTCGAAAGCGAAGATCGAGAGCCGGAAACCCGCCTGCCCGCTCGATTTCGCATGGCAGGAGCCGAGGTTGCAGCCGGCTTTGGTGAGGATCGGGAGGATGTCGCGGGTGTAGGAAAGAGAGTGGGACAGGTTTTTAACCTGTCCGGCTTGGGACTGAACAGGTTGCAAACCTGTTCCACTTTCCAGCTTCGTGACGTTCGCCTTCTCATCGAGTTGCACGACCTTGCCGCTGTCGAGCGCGGCGAAGGTCGTTTTGGTCTCAGCATTCAACAGCGCTGCATACGGCACACCTTCCAGCGTGGTGAGCTTCTTCGACTTGCCGCTGGTGAAAGCCAACCGGACGCCGTCATGCGTTTTGAGCTCGGTGATGTTAAACACGGCACCGGCGTCCGTGAGGTAAGTGAGCGCGGTGGAGTCGGGCGACCACATCACGGCGTTCACGGGCGCGGATTTGTCGCCGAGGAGCATCAGCATCTCCTTCGTGGCGATGTCCCACACTTTGAGTTCCTTGTCCGCGCTGCCGGTGGCGAGCCATTTGCCATCGTGATTGAAAGCGATCGCCGTGATATGACCGACGTGGCCTTCGATCTTCGCGATCTCCTTCAGCGTGGCCGCGTCCCAAACCTTCGCGAGGGTGTCTGCGCCGCCGGTGGCGATCTGTTTGCCGTCTTTGCTCAATGTGAGGCTCAAAATGTTGTCGGCATGCGCTTCGATGGTTTGCGCCGGTTTCGGCTCGCCGAGCTTCCAGCGATGCAAAACGCCCTTCACGCCCGTGGGGCCGTCCGCGAGAATCAGCGTCATTTTATCCGCGAGGAAGGTCAGGCCCGTCACGCGGCCTTCGAGCGGCGCGGCGAGGGTGTGAGCCACTTTCCAATCGGCCGAATTCCACACCAGCACGCTGCGATAACCTCCAGCGGCCAAACGCGTGCCGTCGCTGTTCCAAGCGAGCGATTGGATGACATCCTTGTGCCCTTCCAACGTGGCGACGACCGGAAAATCTTTCGTTTTGGCATCACGCACGACCACGCGATTGCCAATGCCTGCCGCGAGCCATTTGCCATCGGTGCTGAGCGCCAAAGTCGTCGCTGGAGCATGTCCGGGCGGCAAAGCGGCCAGTTTGTCCGCCGGGGTGAGCTCGCCGAACTTCTTCAACGCCGCCACATCCCACGCCGCACCTGCCTGCGACCATGATTTGAGCAGATTGATCTGCTTTTCCGGCAACTGCTTCTTCGGCGGCATGTGCTCGTCGCCTGTCGCGGTGAGCGAGGAGATGATTTTGCCCGATTTGATGACCTCGAGGGCCGCCTCACGCGTTTCGAGCGAGAGATCGCCCTTTTTCTTCTCCGCATTGTGGCAGCCCATGCACTGCGTTTTCAGCAAACCCATGGCTTGAGCCGTGGGCACACGCGTTTTCTCCTCCGCAGCGAGCGAGGTGATGAGAAGCAGGGGCAAAAGTCGGCTGAGCATGGGCGGCGCAGACTACGGGCTTGGGTTGGTGCCTCTTGCCGGCCTGAGCACCTCATCCAGTTCAAAAAATATGCCGCCGTGCTTGTGTTCCGCATCTCGGCTCGCGTATGCTTCGGGCTTCGCGCCATCTTCTGCATGAAAAACCGACTTCGCTTCCTCCTGCTGTCCGCTTTTGCCATAGCCCTCCTGCCTGGGCATGCCCGGGCGGATGCCACCACGCCGCCGGAATGGGCGGGCATCGTCAATATCGAGGTCTCCGTGCTCTTCCCGGACTATCGCGAGCCTTGGAACGCCGGGCAGCCTTCCGGTGGCAGCGGCACGGGCTTTCTCATCGGCAAAAACCGCTTCCTCACGAACGCCCATGTGGTGAGCAATGCCACGCGCATCCTCATCCGCACCACCGACGATCCGAAGCCGCACCCGGCCAAGATCGTCCACATCGCCCACGACTGTGACCTGGCCATCATCGAGGCGGAAAACCCCGAGACCTTTGCGAAGATGACGACCCTGGACTTTGGCAGCATCCCACGGCTCAACACCGAGGTCATCGCCATCGGCTATCCCATCGGCGGAGACCGTATGTCCGTCACCCGCGGCGTCGTGTCCCGCATCGACTTTCGCCCCTACAGCCACACGAGCGTGGATTCGCACCTGTGCGTGCAGGTGGATGCGGCGATCAATCCGGGGAACTCTGGCGGTCCTGTCATGCAGGATGGAAAAGTCGTCGGCGTGGCCTTCCAGGGCTTCTCCGGCCGCGTGGCGCAAAACGTCGGCTACATGATCCCCGTGCCCGTCATCAAGCGCTTCCTCACCGACATCGAAGACGGCCGCTACGATCACTATGTGGACCTCGCCGTGAGTGATTTCCCCGTCGAAAATCCGGCGCAGCGTCAGGCTCTCGGCCTGCAAGACGATGGCGTGGGCGTCATGATCGGCGATGTGGAGCCTGCGGGCACGGTGGGCGAGCTTTTGAAACCGGGTGACGTGATCCTCGCCATCGACGGCAATCCCGTTCTCAACAACGGCCTCGTCCGCATCGAGGGCGACCTCGTGAACATGAACGAAATCGTCGAGCGGAAGTTCGCGGGAGATAACATCCAGCTCAGCTACCTGCGCGGCGGAAAAAAAGAGGAGGCGAGCCTCAAGCTGAAACGATTCTCGCCTTATGTGCGCCTCGGTTCGCAATACAACCAGCGCCCGCGCTACCTCGTCTATGCCGGCCTCGTCTTCCAGCCACTGGATCGCAACCTCGTCGATGCCCATCAGATCCGCGATGCCACGGTGAACTACGTCTTTGAGCGTTACCTCACGGACAAACTTTACGTCGAGCGTCCGGAGCCCGTCGTACTCACCAGCATCCTGCCGGACCAGGTGAACACTTGGCTCACGCCGTATGCGCAAAGCCTCGTCGATGAGATCAACGGCGTCACCATCAAGACCCTCGACGATGTGAAAACCGCTCTCGCCAAGAACGACAAGCCCTTCATCGAAATCCGCCTGCACGAAAAGAACCGCCCGCTCATCCTGAAGCGTGACCTCGCCGATGCTGCCCACCCGCGCATCATGCAGACCTACAGCATCCAGGAGGACAGCTACCTCGGCCAAGAGTGATCCTTGATTTTAGAATCCTGATTTTTGATTTCGCCATGCAACGCCTTCTTTTTCTCCTCCTCTGCGGTCTCTGCCTGCCTGTCGCCGCTCAAACGTCCGCGAAAAAACGCACCGCCCCATCTGCGCCTGTGTCCGCGACGCAATCTGTCTCACTGCTGAAGGTGAATGTCACCGCGCAGCCTTACGACCTGCATTTGCCCTGGCAGAAGCAATCTCCCATCAACAGTCGCGGCCTCGGTGTGGTGGTGGCGGGAAACCGCGTGCTCGTGACGGCCCAGCTCGTGGCAGATGCGAACTACATCGAGATCGAGCTGCCAGATGGCGGGCAAAAACTCGCCGCGAAGGTCATCGCCGTCGATTACGAGGCGAACCTCGCTCTGCTGGAATCCGCCATCAACGCGGAGAAGGAAAAAGCCTTCTTCGCCGGGCTGAAACCGATGGAAGTGGATGCCAGCGCCCGCATTGGCGATTCGCTCAACGTGTGGCAGACCGGTCGCGTGGGTGATCTCATCGAGTCACCGCTGACGATCAGCAAGATCCTCGTGCGTCGTTATGTCGTCGAAGGCTCCGGCTTCCTCGTTTATGAAACCACCGGCATCATCCGCAGTGAGGCGAATAGCTTCACGCTGCCCGTCATCAAAGGCGGCAAGCTCGCTGGCATGCTCTTGAGCTACGATTCCAAGAACCAGGTCGCCACCATCCTGCCTGGCCCCATCGTTGAGCATTTCCTCAAAGACTTCGCTGATGGTGCCTATGAGGGCTTTCCCGGCCTCGGCATGGAATTCCAGGTGACGCTCGATGGGCAGCTCCGCGAGTATCTCGGCCTCAAGCCAGAGTCTCCCGGCGTGCTCGTCACCGCCGTCATCAAAGGTGCCTCCGCTGAAAAAGCAGGTTTGAAGAAGGGCGACATCCTACTCGCCATCAACGGCCAGACCATTGATGCGCGTGGCGACTACAAAGACCCGCGTTACGGCGCTCTCAGCAGCAGCCACATCGTGCGCGGCAATGCTTATGTGGGCGATGACTTCGAGTTGAAAGTCATCCGCGAGGGCAAAGAAGAGACGCTCAAGGGCAAGCTCACGCGGAAGAACCCGGATGACTATCTCGTCACCCCGTATCGCTTCGACAAAGGCCCGCGCTACATCCTCAATGGCGGCCTGCTCTTCCAGGAACTCTCCCGCCCCTACCTCGATTCCTTCGGCGAGCAGCAGACGGAGAATTCCGCGCTGCTGCGCCTCAGCCACATCGCCCGTCATCCCGATGAACTCGAAGAAGCAGGCCTGAAGAAGCTCGTCTTTCTCTCCACCGTGCTGCCCACGCCCAGCGCCCAGGGTTACGACCAACTCGGCGGCATCGTCGTGAACAAGGTGAACGGCCAGTCAGTGGGCGATTTGAAGGATCTCGATGCCGCTTTCAAAGCCATCAAAGGCACCACGCATGTCATCGAGCTAGATGACTTCCCGCATGTGCTGCACCTCGATGCCGTCGCGGCGGAACAGGACAATCTGCGCCTGCAAGGCGGAGCCTACCGCATTTCCAGCCTGAAACGGCTGGAGTGATCGCCATGCCGCTGCATCGGTGCAGCCGAAACGTGCCCGCCCCCCGCTCCAGCCCCACTCCAGCCATCGCCATCACTGGCGCTGAGGCCGCCTGTTGCCTCGGCGAGGATTTGGAGAGCATCATGCGCCGCGTGAAGGCCGCAGAAAGCGGCCTCGCCATGCTCGGCGACTTCGGTTTGCCAAAAAAACGCGGTGGCTGGATCGCCGATCGAAAACGCATGCTGCATCAGCGCTATGGCCCGGCCAGTGCGCTCGCCGTCGATGTGGCCAAACGTGCCGTCGCCACTCGTGGATGGAGCCGCGAGGACCTCGCGGATGCCTGTGTCTTTGCCGGCAGCAGCCGTGGCAATGCCGCCGGCTGGCTCGATGCCTGGCCGGGACGCAAACGCCGCAAAATCTACGCCGCCAGCAACAACCTTCACAGTGAGATCGCCGCCGCCGTGAGCATCGAGCTCGGCATTCGCGGAGCCACGCATCTCCTCTCGAATGGCTGCGCCTCCGGCCTTGATGCGCTCGGCATGGCCTTGCTGCATTTGCGCTGCGGATTGGCGAAACGCGCCGTCGTTGTCTCCGTCGATCTACCGCTCTCACCGGCTCTTTTGACCTCGTTTGCCGAATCCGGCCTGTTGAGTGCGAATGACCTCAACGATCCCTACTCGCCCAAAACCAGCGGTTTTTTCCCCGCCGAGGCCGGTGTGGCTCTTTTGCTCGAAACAAGTTCCAAACGCCCCGCCGAGGCCTGGTGCGAGCTCGCTGGCTACTGGACCACCTCCGATGCCTACGACCCCATCGGCGCTGAACCAACGGGCGAAGGCATCACACGCTGCCTGAGCGCCGCCGTGAATGCTTTTCCCAAGCGCCGCATCGCCGCCATCTGCCCGCATGGCAATGGCACCCCCGCTCAAGCCGCGGCGGAAACGGCTGCCTTGAAAGCTGTCTTTGGCGGTGAGCCTGAAAAACCTTCGCTGCATCTGCTGAAACCCTTCACGGGTCACTCCCTCGGTGCCAGCGGCGCTCTCGAAACCGCCATCCTCGCCCATTCGATGCGCGAAGGCCTTCTGCCACCGAATCTCCCGAACCTCACCGAGCCAGCGAAAGGCTTCATGGCGCCCGCCTCGGCTCAAGAACTCCGCCAAGGCGATGTCGTGCTGAATTTGAGCGTCGCCATGGGCGGGCACAATGCGCTCATCGCCCTCACACGGTGAGGAATGAGGCTGGATTTTTCCAGCGCTGCCGTTCATGCTCGCGGCTCGTGTTTAAAAAACTCCTCCAGCATCCCATCGTGCAGGCCACGCTCGCGTGGCTGCGGGCGCATCCGCGTGAAGGCGGTGTGCTGGCGGCCATCCTCGCGGTGCTCATCGGCCCCTTTTTACTGAAGCCTACGGATACCACGACGCCGCGCCGCTGGGACCGGCGGCTCGTCATTGTGACGCCACATCCAGGGCTGATCCGCGATGAGTTCGGCCACGCCTTCGCCGCGCATTGGAAGTCGAAGACGGGCGAGACGCTCTACATCGACTGGCGAGTGCCGGGCGGCACCTCGGAGATCGCGATGCTGGTGAAATCGGAATTCTCCGCTGCCTTTGAGCAGCATTGGAAAGAGGAGCTGAAACGCGAGTGGACGCCGGAGATCGCCCAGACGTTTTTGAGCGAGAAATCCGATAGCGAAGCTCGCAAGACCTTCCTGGCCTCGGACATCGGCATCGGCGTGGATGTGATGTTTGGCGGCGGCGCTTACGATTTCGAGTCGCAGGCCAAATCGGGGGCGTTGGTGGCGGGCGATGGCGTGAAGACAGGCCTCAGCGCCGTGATGAAAACGCACCCGGAATGGTTTGGCGATGCGGCGATCCCCGAAAAGCTCAGCGGCGAGCCGTTTCGTGATCCAGCAGGCCGCTGGTGTGGGGCGTGCATCTCCAGCAGCGGCATCGTTTACAACAAGGATGTGCTGAAGCGTCTCGGCATCGAGAAGGAGCCGCAAACCTGGGCTGATCTGGCTGATCCGCGATACTTTGGACAGATCGCCTGCACGGATCCAGCGAAGAGCGGCTCGGTGACGAAGGTCTTTGAGATGCTCATCCAGCAGCAGATGCACCTCGCTGTCGAGGCGGACAAGACAAAGCCCACGTTTGGCAAAGAAAACCCTGAATTGGAACTCCAAACGGGGGTGGAGGCCGGCTGGATCGCCGGGCTGCAATTGATCCAAAAGATCGCCGGAAATGCCCGCTACTTCTCGGATACTTCCACGAAGATCCCGCTGGATGTCGTGCGTGGTGAGGCCGCCGCTGGGATGTGCATCGACTTTTACGGTCGCACGGCTCAGGATGATGCGAGGAAGGCGGATGGCACCTCACGGATCGGTTTTGTGGCTCCGCTCGGCGGCACCAGCGTGAGCGTGGACCCCATCGGCCTGTTTCGCGGCGCTCCGAATGCGGAAGTGGCCACGGCTTTCATCGAGTTCGTGCTCAGTGAAGCCGGGCAAAAGCTGTGGAGCTTCCGGCCCGGCGCCCCGGGCGGCCCGAGGGAGCATGCGCTGCGCCGCCTGCCCGTGCGGCGGGATTTTTACACCTCGGCCAACCTCCCCCACATGCCGGATGCCGCCGAGATGCCTTTCGAGAAAGCCAGCGCCTTCGTCTATGAGGCCGAGCGCACCGGCCCGGCCTTCAATTCCATCCGCTTCCTCGTCCGCGTGCTTTGCGTGGATTCCCACGAGGAACTGAAAACAGCCTGGTGGGAAATTCTTGAGGCCGGCATGAATGAGCGTGCTCTCACCGTCCTGCACGATCTGAACCGCGTGAAATACGATACCGCCACCGGCCCCATCCGCAAAACCCTCTCCTCCCGCGATAAGATCCAAGAGACGCTGCTCGCTCGCCAGCTCGGCGATACCTTCCGGTCCCAGTATGCGCGGGCCTTTGAAATCGCCCACCGCCGCCAATGAGACCGCTGGCCGCATGAACAGTTGATTATGGTCGTTGTAACGAAACTGTGATTGCTTTCAGAAGGCCGATGCCGCACTATCACCGCGCATTCAGGATAATTCACCGAACGAAAACTCATCCCCGTTCCACATGCTCCGCCTCCTCGCTCTGCTGCTCTGCCTTTCCTCTGCCGGACTCGTCTCCTGCGCCAGCTCCACGGTCGCCACCAAGAAAGGTGCCCGCATTTCCTCCGTCCGCACCACGGCTTACACCCATTCCGAATCCGATCACATCGTGTATGGCAAAGCGACCGCCATCGGCAGTGATTTGAAGTTTGGTACCGTCCGCAGTGCCGCCGCAGATTGGTCCGTCTATCCCGTGGGCACCATTTTCCAGATCGAGGGCACCCCTTACATCTATCAGGTGGACGATTACGGCTCCGCCCTCGTCGGCACGAACACCATCGACCTCTACAAGCCCTCCAAGACCGAGATGAACCAATGGGGCGTGCGCAATGTGAACATCCGCATCCTTCGCTGGGGTTCCTTCAGCAAGAGCCTCTCCATCCTCAAACCCCGCACGCACTGGGGCCATGTGGATAAAATGGCGGATCGCATCGAGAAGCAGAAGCGCATGTAATCACCCCGGTTTCCGGTCGTGACCAAAACTGAGCGTGCCGCCTACATCCAGCATCGTCTGGCGGAGCTGTATCCCGATCCACCCGTGCCGCTGGATCACACGGATGCCTTCACCCTCCTCGTGGCGGTGCTGCTTTCGGCGCAATGCACGGATGTGCGGGTGAATCAGATCACGCCCGCCCTTTTCGCCCTCGGCCGCACCCCTGAAAATCTCTCGAAAACGCCCGTGGAGCAGATTGAAACCATCGTGCGGCCCTGCGGCCTCGGCCCGCAAAAGGCCCGCGCCATCCGGCAGCTCAGCGAAATCCTTGTCCGCGAGCATGGCGGCAACGTCCCCGCCGATCTCGCCGAACTCGAAAAACTCCCCGGAGTAGGTCACAAGACCGCCCAGGTCGTCATGGCGCAGGCCTTTGGCGTGCCGAGCTTCCCCGTCGATACCCACATCCACCGCCTCGCCCAGCGCTGGCAGCTCACCGCAGGCAAAAACGTCACCCAGACCGAAAAAGACCTCAAACGTCTCTTTCCCGAGACCGCCTGGAACAAGCTCCATCTCCAGATCATCTTTTACGGCCGCGAACACTGCTCCGCGCGTGGCTGCGATGGCACCGTCTGCGAAATCTGCACCACCTGCTTTCCCGAGCGAAAACGGGCTGTGAAGACGAAAAAGGCGTGAGGTTCATGCTCTCGTCATCCGCAGGGCAAAGCGTCAGGAGCCAGCCTCACCAGCTCGTGAACAATCAAATCGGCCTCAGACGCGTTCGTTCGTTCGGGGTATTACAGACGGGGCAGATGGTGACCGCGTTTTTATCCTTGGGGTCACGCAGGTAAGCCGTGGAGCACATGCGGCACTGCACGGCCACATGGCGGCGGTGCGTCTCGCGGCGACGTTCGCGGATGAAGGTCCAGAACCACAGGGCACAGACCACGGTGATCCCGAGAGCCAGGAAAATGAAGATGAGCGTGCTGAGCGGAACGGGGATCATGGGGCAGGCTGCCAGTGAAAGCCGAGCGTGCCCCACTGGCGAGGCGTTTTGGCATCCGGCAGGAAACGCAGGGCCGTCACACGTTCCCGCAGGACCTTCGCCATGGCCGGATTTTCGGCGGTAAAGAGCGGCAGCACCTCCGTGACACGCCCCGTGGCATCGATGGAGATGCTGAAGCGGGCGTTTTCAGGATCACTGAGAGAGACGTCCAGGATTTCGAGGGCGACTGGAGCACGACGGGCGATCTCAGGCCCAGGCACAGCCCTCAAGATGCTAGGCTTGGTCTCGGCAGTGGGGGCTGCGGCGCGTGGTGTGACCTCCGGCAGCACGGGCGTGGAGGCGGAAAAGACCTTCGGCTGGCGTGGCGTGGCAGCTGGCGGCACCATGGTGCGGAGTTTCAGCTCAAAGCCATCATACGAGGGCGTGAAGGATGGGAAGTGAGCCTTGGCAGCGAGATCCACCGGCTCGGCGGGCACGAGGCCAAAGCTTTTATCCTGCGCCCGGTGGATGAGTGCGAGAGCCTCCGGATCGGATGGGTCAAGGACGAGCACACGCTGGGGCACTGCATCGGCCGTCTGCACGCTGGGGTAGGTGATGCGGAAGACGACGAAGAACAAGCCCATCAGCGCCGCAAGCAGGAGCGTGAGTAGCGTGACGTAGATCGTCGTGCGTTCCCGTATCTTCCAGGCAAAGGAGAGCATGCGCGGCGTGGGTGTTTACTGCTGGGGAGAGACGGTGGCCAGCGCCACCGCGTAGCCGTTTTGATGGGCGATGCTGGTGACCTCCAAAAGACGGCCGCCAGGTGCCATGCGGTCGTGATGAATGATGGCGCGGCGCTCGCCATCGCGGTTTTTTTTGAGCACCTCCGGCAGCGTATCGAGCGTGACGGGCTGGCCATCAAAGTAGATGGCGGCATCGGAGCCAGCCGGGATGGTGATGATGTGCGCCCGATCAAACCCCGTGAGCCGAGAGGTGGATTCCGGGAGGTCGATGTGAATGCCTGATTTCGCCACGAAGCCACTGCTGAAGAGGAAGCAAATCATCAGCAGGATGACCGCGTTCATGAACGGCGCAGCAAACATCCAGGGACTCTGGCGCGGCAGATTGGAGTGGAGCTTCATGCAGGTGGAGACTGAAACCGGAAAACGGAGGCGCGGCAAGGGGAGAGATGCCGCCAAAAGGCTTACCTGATCCCCGCCTCGGCGAGGCGCTCTTGCAAATCAGCCGCGAGCAAAGCCTGCTGCATCGGCTCGATCTTGCCCTGCACGAACTGATCGAGGTTGTAGAGCGTCATCTCGATGCGGTGATCGGTGACGCGGTTCTGCGGGTAATTGTAGGTGCGGATCTTCTCCTCACGGCCACCGCTGCCGATGAGGCTGCGTCGGTTGGCGGAGTATTTTGCGGCCTCTTCCTGCTGCTTTTTCTCCAACAGGCGGGCACGCAGGATGCCGAGGGCTTTTTCCTTGTTCTTGATCTGACTGCGACCGTCCTGGCAGCGCACAATGGTGCCGGTGGGGATGTGCAGGACCTGCACGGCGGAGTCCGTGGTATTCACCCCCTGCCCTCCGGCACCGGAGGAGCGGCACACTTCGATGCGCACATCGTCCGTTCGCAGTTCGATGTCCACTTCCTCGGCCTCCGGCAGCACGGCCACGGTGGCCGCGGAGGTGTGGATGCGGCCCTGCGCCTCGGTGGCGGGTACTCGCTGCACGCGATGCACACCGCTTTCATACTTCAGCACACGATACACGTCTTCGCCGCTGATCTTGACGCTGGCTTCTTTGACGCCACCCATGTCCGAAGGGCTTGTTTCGAGCGTCTCGACCTTCCACCCACGGTTTTCGGCAAAACGGGAGTACATGCGCAAAAGGTCACCGGCAAAGATGGCGGCCTCATCGCCCCCCGTGCCCGCACGGAACTCCATGATGACATCACGACCCTCCAGCGGATCAGGAGGCAAAATGGACTCCTGAATGGCTTTTTCGAGATCCACCAGGCGCTGTTCCAGCACGGGAATCTCCGCTGCCGCCATCTCGGCTAGATCACGGTCATCGAGAGACTTTGCCATCTCGCGATTCTCGACCAGTTCGATCTGCGCCTTCTGAAACTGATCCCAGTATTCAATGAGCTTTTGCAGACCACGATGCTCACGAAGCAGCTCCCCGGCCTTCTTCGCATCATCGAAGAAATTGGGGCGGCCAATGATGTCCTCGAGATCGGCGAACCGGGTGCGTTTGGCCTCAATGATCGGCGCGTAGTCCATGTGCGTGGGAAAGGCGGGTGGGTGGCAGATAAAACAAAACGGTGCCCGGCACAAGGCGCGGGCACCGTTTGGCTAAAAGGAGAGGGTGGAAAACTAAGCGCTGACTTCGGCAGGAGCCTCGGCACTGAGTTTCGGAGCGGTGCGGCGAGCACGGGTGCTGCCGTAGCGCTGGGCAAACTTGTCCACGCGTCCGGCGGTATCGATGAAGCGCTGCTCACCCGTGAAGAAGGGATGGCAAGCGGAGCAGATGCCCACGCGGAGGTTTTGCACGGTCGAGATCGTGTTATAAACCGCACCGCAGGTGCAGGTGATCGTCGTCTCGAAGGTCTTGGGATGGATTTCGGCTTTCATGGGATGTTTTTGGAGGTCCACGTTAGGCCGACGAGGTGGGAAAGGTGTTCTTTCGCCGGAGCGTGGGGCGCGGATGGTAGAGGCGAAAGCCCTGCCGTCAAGCCCGCATCCAGCGGACGGCTCTCCGCTCACCAGCATGGCCCGCAGTCCCGGCGACCACTCACCTCGCGGAGATACAGGTAGCCTTCAGCAGCCTCGCCACCTTCCAGCTCGATCTCCACGCGTTCGTATTCGCCGCCCGCTACATCTTCCAAAACATCCAGCCGGGCCAGTCCGGCGGCATCCACCTCCCAAAGCTCGCCTTCGATGCTCAAGCCCTGGTTTTCCCGCACCATCCCAGGATAACCTCCCAGGTCGAACATCCGGTAAACGGACCGCGTCTTCGCCAGACTCACAAACTGCTGGCCCGCGATCCAGGAATGATTCTCCCCGCCGCGCTTCAGCGTGCCATACACAAAGACCCGCGTCATCCCAGCTCGTCCTCTCTTTCTTGCAGCCACGAAGGCAGGTCGTAGCGCTTGGTTTTCAGTTCATCGGCACGGGCACGCATCGGAGCAGGCATGTCCGGCTCGATGAGCACTGTCGAGGCCAGTTGCGCCGCCCAGCGCGGCCAGAAATCCTCCTCCAGCTCCACATTTTGGACGCTGCCCTGATGCAGCAGCCCTAGCTTTCCGCGACGCTGCCCTGCCCCGGCGATTTTGACCTTTCCCCGCACCACATCATGCAAAGCGGGAGCCACAAAGCAGAACGGGTTCTCGATCAAATCCTCAGGCCCCGCCAATCGGCAGCCGCTGAAACCCGCGCTGACCAGCGCCTTCGCCAGCGAATCATGGATGATCTGATAGCTATCCAGCGGCCTCGTTTCCGCCCACGGATGCCCTGCGGGCACGATGACCGAGTAGGTGAAATCATTTTCATGCAGTACCACCCCGCCACCCGTCCAGCGCCGCACCACGGGCCAGCCCGGCAGTGCATCGGCAAGCTTGGGAAGGCTCTGCGCATAGCCGATCGTCACCGTCGGCCGCTCCCAGCGATACACCCGCAGCACCGCATCCGCGCTCTGCTCCAGCCAGGCCTGATCAGCAGCCATGTTCCAGCCGCCTGCGTGCGGCAGCGGATCAAAATGAAGGATGAGACGGTCAAACATGCGCCTAGCCTCTTGCCACCCGCCACCGCGAAAAACAAGCGCCGCCTTCCAGCACCGCAGCTGCGGGTTGCCACGTTTAAATCACCGTCTAGAACTGACAGAATGCTCATCGCCTTCTCCAAGCCCTACGATGTGCTCTCCCAGTTTACGCAGGAGCGCCCCTCGCATCGCACGCTGGCGGAGTTTGGCTTTCCGCCTCACGTCTATCCCATCGGGCGGCTCGATCGCGATTCCGAAGGCCTCATTCTGCTCAGCGATGAGGCTCGCTGGACGGATCGCCTGCTCAATCCCCGCCAGGGCCATCCCCGCGCCTACCACGCCCAAGTCGAAGGCGAAATCACCGATGACGCCCTGCGCCGCCTGAAACGCGGCGGCCTAGATTTGAAGGACTTTCGCACCCTTCCCTGCCTCGCCACGCGACTCGATGCCGAGCCTGCGCATCCGCCGCGTGATCCGCCCGTCCGTTTTCGCAAAACGGTGCCCACCTCCTGGATCGAACTCACCCTCACCGAAGGCAAAAACCGCCAGGTCCGCCGCATGACCGCCGCCGTCGGCTTTCCCACCCTGCGCCTCCTCCGCGTCCGCATCGGGGGCCTCACGCTCGATGATTTGCAGCTCCAGCCCGGCCAGTGGCGCGAGCTGAAAAGCGAGGAAGCATCTCAGCTTCTCCAGCAGCGATGAACGCAGTGTCTGCTCGTAGTTCGGCCTTTAGGCCGTTCTGGCAGCAGTGACCTTCCCGAAACGGCCTGAAGGCCGAACTACGAACTCGCCAGGCCAAGACGCCGCAGTTGAAATTGGACATCCCGATGCGCCCGCGTAAAGCTAGCGGCGGTCCAGCTGGAGTGATCGCTGGCCTTTGATCCGCAAGGAGAGAGGGCGAGAGGAAAGTCCGGACACCACAAGGCAGCATGCCATGCGCAAGCATGGGGGGCCTGGTGCAAGCCAGGTTCACAGACAGTGTCACAGAAAACAAACCGCCTCCGCGCAAGCGAAGGCAAGGGTGAAACGGCGGAGTAAGAGCCCACCGCCCCGACCGTGAGGAAGGGGGCACGACAAACCTCATGCGGTGCAAGACAGAACAGGGGAAATGGCCCGCCTGGCCGCAAGTCCCGCCCGCAAGGGTGGGATGGATAGCTCCGGGTAATAGTCGCGCGGCCGTCGCAAGACGGAGGCAGTTCGGTCACTCCGAACTGACAGATAAATGATCACAGCAAGGTGCCGCGAGGCATTGAGACACAGAATCCGGCTTATGAAGGCTGGGCCACCATGAGAGCGTCGGAGGAGACTCCGGCGCTCTCGCCTTTTCCAGGTAGAATCTTCGCCACTGCTTCCTTCATCCGCTTCAGCACATAATACACCGTATGACTGCGCAGGCGCACCAGCTCCGCCCCGATCAGGCGCGGCACAAAATCCTCCGAAACGGCCTGCACCTCGCTCAGGGATGCCCCACCGAGTCCTCGGCACAAAATGACGCCCAGCGCCCGCGTGAGCGTTTGCACCTTCGGCCCAAAGCTGAGCGCAAAACAAACCCGTGAACCATTTTCGAGCCTCAAATGCACGCCGACCTTGTCCGTGCATTCGGGATCGTGCCGCACGTCATCGAGGTCAAAGGTCTCGCCCGGCTTCGGCGCATGGTTTTCAGCCTGCGCGGCCAGTTCGATCAAATTCTCCCGCCGCTCGCCTTCCGGCAGCGCTTCGAAAAAGGTGATCAGCTCTTGGAGAGCGGCAGGATAGCTGGGGTGCATCTGGTCGGATAGTAACTACCAGGCCGTGATTGAAAACCATCCCAATTTCAACTGGGCAGTAAAGAATGCGTCAGCAAAGTAGCCATCTCGCTCCGTCGAGATGAGAGGACGACTCTCGCCGACACCTCACGCCCCCGAAGGTCGTGGCCCATTGAGTTCACCATACGCCTAGTTCCTCTCGCGGAGCGAGAGGACTACTTTGCTTCGCCGGATCGACGCCAATGAGTCCCACCTTCGTTCACTTCTTCTTCGGCGGATTCAGATCGGCCACCGGCAGTTCGGTGAATTTTTTCCAGTGCGCCTCGCTTTGCTCTTTCGTCGGAACGCCATCGTGAACCCACAGGCCGTAGCGAAGGCGGAGTTTCTGCCCGTCGGCGATCTCCACCGGGGCATCGAGGCTGAGGCAGCAGCCCATCCAGCCATCATCGCGGACGTGGAAGGCGGTGGGGTTGTGCGGGTTCATCGGATGATTCATCAAGGTGATGCCGCCAAAGCCATCGGCATCGTTGGTGATGCGTCCGCTGTAGTCGCACCAGCGGGCGGGCTTGCGAAACATCTCCTTTTCGTTGAGCTGGCCTTCGGAGTTCAGGATGCGGCCACCGCCATCATGCACGCCGATGCTTTTGGCCACTCGCACGGCCACGAGACCGAAGCCGGTGGCACCAAACGTGGCCGTTTTGCCCTTCGGCGGACTCATTTCGAGGTCGATGAGCATGAACCAGCTCTTCGCCCCATCGAGCGGGCGGATTTCCGTGCGCCGCACCTCGACGAGTTGCACACTTTTGTCCGCCTCGCTGAGCCAGTGGTTCACCATGCGCATGCTGGCAAACTCGTCCGTGTCCTCGTAGCCTTCGCGGGAGACCTCCACATTCACGATGCGGCCCTGCTTCTTCGCGTAGTCGCCCCAGAAGTCGATCTCGTTGAGCAGGTTGTGCGTCACCCAGACGCTGTTGTGGTGGGAATGCGTGAGCGGATCATGCGGATGGCCCATGCGGGTGAGGCTCACATCCCGCGAAGCACGGATGGGATGCCAAAAGGGACGCATGTCCTGCGGATCAAAGTGCATCGCGGTGAGTTCCCGGCCATCGAGCTGGAAGGAGGTGATGTGATGCGGCATCGGCACGGCCTGCACGCGAGGCACCGGCTTGGCAGAGGGAAGCTGGGCGGCGGTTGTGGCAGCGAAAAGCCCGAAAACAATCAAGAATCTCATGGTGGCGGCATCATACGTCGCCCCGACCAGCTTTTCCCATTTCCTATTTCCCATTTTCCCTCTTCAATCCGCCATCCCATGCGCTACCAGCCTCTCCCCGCCGATCTCTTCATCGCCAACCGCCAGCGTCTCTACGCGAAGCTGCCGCCGAACTCCGTCGTGATCGTCCACGCCAACGACGTGCTGCCCACGAATGCGGATGGTTCCCTGCCCTTCATCCAGAACAGCGATCAATTTTACCTCAGCGGCATCGACCAGGAGGAGACCATCCTCGTGCTCTTCCCCGACGCCGCCGATCCCAAGCAGCGCGAGATGCTTTTCGTCCGTGAGACAAATGAAACCATCGCCGTGTGGGAAGGTGAAAAGCTCACCAAAGAACAAGCGACAGGCCGCAGCGGTATCCAGCGCGTGCATTGGCTGACGGACTTCGAGACGCCATTCCGCTCCGTGATGTGCCAGGCGGACCACGTCTTCCTCAACTCCAACGAGCATCCCCGCGCCACCATCCCCACGGAGACCCGCGAGACGCGGTTCACCCGCCGCTGCCTGCAGGAGTATCCTTTGCACGACTACCGCCGCCTCGCCCAGCTCATGCACGAGCTGCGTGTCATCAAAAGCGAGCCTGAAATCACCGCCCTCAACGAAGCCATCCGCATCACCAGCGATGGCTTTGACCGCCTGCTGAAGTTTGTAAAGCCCGGCGTGCATGAGTTCGAGATCGAGGCGGAGCTTTCGCATGAGTTCATCCGCCAGCGCGGGCGCGGCTTTGCCTACACGCCGATCATTGCCACCGGCGGCAATGCCTGCGTGCTCCACTACATCACCAACCACTGCCAGTGCCAGGATGGCGAGCTTTTGCTCCTCGATGTGGCCGCCAACTACGGCAACTACAACGCCGACCTCACCCGCACGATCCCGGTGAATGGCAAATTCACCCCACGCCAGCGCCAGGTGTATGACGCCGTGCTGCGCGTCTTCAAACAATGCTGCCTGATGCTCAAACCCGGCATCATCATCCGCGAGTATCAAGAGCAGGTGGGCCTGCTCATGCAGGAGGAGCTTCTCGGCCTCGGCCTCATCACGCCGGAGGACATCGCGAAGCAGGACCCCGACAAGCCAGCGTATAAGAAATACTTCCCTCACGGCACCAGCCATCCGCTCGGCATCGACGTCCATGACGTGGGCCACATGTGGAAGCCCGTGCAGCCCGGCATGGTCTTTACCGTCGAACCCGGCATCTACATCCGCGAGGAAAAGCTCGGCGTGCGCCTCGAAAACAACATCCTCATCGGCGAAAACGGCAACATCGACCTCATGGCCCACATCCCCATCGAGGCGGATGACATCGAAGCGGCGATGGCGAGGTAAACCATGTCCCTCCCCCGCTTCCATCTTCCCGCCTCTTCGTGGACCTCTCCGCTTCTCACGCTCACGGATGATGAGGCCGCGCATTGCGGTCGCGTGATGCGAAAGCAACCCGGCGACCGCATCGAGATCTTCGATGGCGAAGGTCGCGTGGCGGTGAGCGAGATCACCAAGGTCACCAAATCCGTCGTGGCGGCTCAAATCCTCTCCGAGAGCCGCGTGGAGCCCTTCGCGACGGCGATTCACCTTTTCCCCGCTTTGATCAAGGCTGAGCCATTTGAGTGGCTCCTCGAAAAAGCCGTCGAGCTAGGTGCGGCGAGCGTGCAGCCCGTCATCACCGAGCGCACCGTGATCCATCTCGATGCCTCGCAGGCCGAAAAGAAGCTCGCCAAGTGGCGGCGGCACATGATCGAGAGTGCGAAGCAATGCCACACGCCGTTCGTTCCCCGGCTTGAAGCACCCAAAACCTTCCGCAGCCTCGTTTCGAGCATCGAAGCCTCTTTGAAGCTCATCCCAGCGCTTAGCGAGCACTCACGCTCTTTGAAGCAAATCGTGCCCGCCAGCCATCCAGCGAGCATCGCCGTGCTCATCGGCCCCGAAGGTGATTTTACGCCCGAAGAGGAAACGCTCGCTCAACAAGCCGGTTTTGTGCCGGTGACGCTCGGACCGCTCGTGTTGCGTGCCGAAACCGCCGCGATCAGCACGCTGGCGATCCTTGGACATGAATTGAGGTCTTAGACGAGCATGTTGTTCACGCTTTAGCGTGCCCTCAGTGACACGCTAAAGCGTGAACAACGTACATTAATCCTCGCCATCCTCGGCATTCTTCCCGCCGGGAATGATGCCGCGTTTGGTGCTCGCCACGAAATCGGTAAAGGCCGCCGCTTCGGGCGTGAGCTCACCAGCGCGGAGTTCATCGACGGCTTGAGCGTTGTTGAGCCCCTCGCGATACACTTTGCGAAAGGCGGTGCGCAGCGCCCGCATCTGCTCACGCGTGAAACCAGCCCGCTGAAGGCCGACGATGTTCAGGCCACGAGCACGAGCGGGATTCCCATCGGCGGTGCAAAAGGGCGGAATGTCCTGCACGACCTTCGCACAGCCACCGATGATGCTGCGCTGGCCGATGCGGCAGAACTGATGTACGGCCGTCAGTCCGCCGATGATGACGTGGTCCTCGACGATGACGTGCCCGGCGATCGTGCCGTTGTTCGAGAAGATGACGTGGTTCCCCACGATGCAGTCGTGAGCGATGTGGGCGTAGCTGAGGAAGTTGTTGTGGCTGCCGATGATCGTCTTGTCATTCGGCGAGGTGGCACGATGCACGGTGCAAAACTCGCGGAAGGTGTTGTTGTCACCCATTTCGAGCCAGGTGGGCTCGCCGCTGTATTTGAGGTCCTGCGTTTGCTGACCGATGGAGCCGTAGGCGTAGAATTTGTTCCCTTTTCCGATCCTCGAAGGCCCCATGATCGTCACATGATGCTGAAGCCAGCAGCCATCCCCGAGCACGACATCGGCTCCGATGATGCAATACGGGCCGATGTGGCAATCCGCGCCGATTTGGGCGGATGGATCAATGATGGCGGTGGGATGGATGGAGTTCAAAGTTTCAAGTTTCAGGTTTTGCCTGCTTCAACGCTCGATGTGCATCAACGTTCGACGACGCTGAACATCAGCTCGGCCTCGGAAACGACCTGACCGTTGACGATGCAACGACCGATGGCGGTGGCGATGCTGCGCTTAGCCTTCGTCATTTCCGTTTCGATGATGAGCGTGTCACCAGGGAGCACGGGGCGACGCCATTTGACGTTATTGGCGCTCATGAAGTAGCCGATCTTGCCCTGATTACCGGGCATGCGCAGCAGCACGATGCTGGCGACCTGCGCCATGGCCTCAAGCTGAAGCACGCCGGGCATGATGGGATGGCCGGGGAAGTGGCCCTGGAAGAAGGGCTCATTGATCGTGACGTTTTTCATGCCACGGCACTTCGTTTCGCCCTCGAAGCCGATGATGCGATCCACCAGCAGGAAGGGATAGCGATGCGGGAGGATCTTCATCACGTCGTTGATGTCGAGCACCGCATCCCCGCTCGGGATGTTGATGGCCATGGGGACCATGCTGCGCATCGTGTCGTATTGCTTCACGATGGCGCGGGCCAGCTCAGTATTCGGACCATGACCGGGACGCACGGCGATGACGTGGCCGAGGATGCGCTTTCCGGAGAGCATGAGGTCACCCACTATGTCGAGGATCTTGTGGCGGACGAATTCGTCCTGGAACCGCAGCGGCTGCTTCGAAAGCAGCGAATCCCCGCGGATGACGATGGCGGCTTCCAGGGTGCCACCTTTGATGAGCCCTTTTTGCATCAGCGGCGCGATGTCTTCATAATAAACGAAGGTGCGGGCGGCGGCGATTTCCTTCTCGTAGGTCTCGGGATTGATCTCCGTGCTGAAATACTGCGTGAAGCGGCCATCGGGGCCCACGTTGGTGCAGGAGATGCGGAATTTCTTATCGGGAACGATGGTGAGGATGGTGCCATCGCGAGTCTCCTGGTAGATCGGTTCGCGGATTTCGAAGACCTTGCGTGCCTCCTTCTGCTCGGCGAGACCGGCGGACTTGATCAGTTCGACGTAAGGCATCGCGCTGCCATCGGCGATGGGCGGCTCGTTGGCATCCATCTCGATGATGGCATTGTCCACGCCCATGCCGGTGAGGGCGGAGATGACGTGCTCCACGGTATGCACATTGACGCCGCCCTCGGCGATGGTGGTGGCTCGCTCGACCTTCTGCACCTTTTCGGCCAAGGCGGGGATGAAGGGCTTATCCTCCAGGTCCACGCGGCGGAATTTGAAGCCAAAATTCTCCGGCGCAGGCTGGAGTGTGAGCGTGACCTGCTCGCCGGTGTGAAGCGAGGTGCCCGTCATGGAGACGGATTTGGCGAGGGTGTGCTGACGGTCGGAAAGGGCCATGGGCGTGAGTGGAAACGCGCTCGTTAGCGTCCCGGCCCGGCGTGGGCAAGGGGAAATCAGGAACCCACCTGCCAACCGCCTCCGTGTGGGCTTTTTTCAAAAAGGACTCGCCCACATGGCTCTCCTCGCCGTCATTTTGCGCTCTTTTTCCGCACCATGAAGGCACTCATCACCGGCGGCGCCGGGTTTATCGGTTCTCATCTCGCCCAAGCGCTCTGCGCCAAAGGGGCGCGTGTGGTCATTCTCGACGATCTGAGCACCGGCAGCCTCGACAACCTCGCCTGGATGACGGCTGGCGACTCCATCGAGGTCATCCAAGGCGATGTGAGCGATGCCGCGCTGCTCACCAAGGCCGTCTCCGGCTGCGATTGGGTCTTCCATCAAGCCGCCGTGGCCTCCGTCCCGGCCACCATCGACCAGCCAGTCTCCTCCAACACCGTCAATCTCGATGCCACGCTGAACCTCCTCGTCGCCGCACGCGATGCGGGCGTGAAACGCGTGCTGTTTGCCTCCTCCGCCGCCGTGTATGGCGATGGCCCGGAGCCGGTGAAGAATGAAGGGCTGCCCGTGCTGCCGCTTTCGCCGTATGGCCTGCAAAAATACGCCTCGGAACGCTACGCCCAGCTCTTCCACCGACTTTACGCCCTGCCGACTGTCTCGCTGCGCTACTTCAATGTCTTCGGGCCGAGGCAGAGCTTCACCTCGGCTTACTCCGGCGTCATCGCCCGCTTTTGCACCGCCATGCTGCGTGGTGAGACGCCCACCATCTTCGGCGATGGCCAACAAAGCCGCGACTTCATCGCCATCGACAACGTGGTGCATGCCAATCTCCTCGCCGCCGAAGCCCCCGAGTCCCAGGCCGCCGGCCGCGTCTTCAACTGCGCCACCGGCGACGCCATCACGCTGCTCGACCTCGTGAACGAGATCAATCGCCAGACCGGCCAGTCATTGGTGCCCATTCATCAGCCCTCGCGTGCTGGCGACATCCAGCACTCCCGCGCCGACATCTCCGCTATCCAATCCGCCCTCGGCTACGAAGTCCGCACGACCTGGCAGGAAGGTCTGGCAAGGACGCTGGGGTTTTATCGCGGGCAATAGCCAACCACGGAATACACCGAATACACGGAAACAGAGGAAAGCAGACCTCTTCGCCCGCACCTTCCGTGTATTCTGTGTATTCCGTGGTTCCTTCCTTCTGAATGAGGTTCATCGACATCACCAATGACATCATTCAGTCGATGCATTGGCCGGAAAAACGGGCGCGGAGATAGGTCGTGCCGCCATGCACACCACCACCTCCCCTTCCCCGCTTATCCCTCGCTGTATCAAACTCGCTTACACGGCCTTCATGGCCGTGCTCATCCCCGTTTACTGGTCGCAATACGGCCCGACAAATTTTCTCTTCTTCTGCGATGTGGCGCTGATTTTGACGCTCATCGGCCTGTGGACGGAAAAGCCCGTTTTCATCTCCCTCGCCGCCGTGGGCATCCTGCTACCGCAGGTCCTCTGGTGCGTGGATTTCGTCTTCGGCATCTTCGGCCACCAGCTCACCGGCATGACGACCTACATGTTCGATGATACCCGCCCGATGTTTCTGCGAGGTCTCTCCCTCTTCCATGCCTGGCTGCCCTTCCTGCTCTTCTGGCTGGTGACACGCCTCGGCTACGATCACCGCGCCCTGAAAGGCTGGTCGGCCACGGCCACCCTGCTCTGCGTGGTGTCGTTTCTCTTCCTCCCCGCCCCCGGCTCCGCCGAGGTGCTCTCCGATCCGAAGCTGCCCTACAACGTGAACTACGTCTTCGGCATGAGCGAGACCGAGCCTCAGCGATGGATGAGCCCCACGGCCTACCTGCTCGCTTGGATCGGTGGCTTGATCGCGCTGGTTTATCTGCCGACGCATGCCATTCTGCGCCGCCTCTGCCCCGCCCCACACGAAATCCAACGCTAATCCCCGATGACCTCGAACGACTCACAAGCTCCCGCCAACTGGCAGCGCGGTTTTTGGTGCCTCATGGGCACCCAATTCCAAGGAGCCTTCTCCGATAGCGTCCTGCGCTGGCTGGTCATCTACCTCGTCATCGCCAAAAAACTGCCCAAGGAAGAGCTCGATGCGCTGGTCTCTGATTCGGGCATGTATTTCGCCATTCCGTTTCTCCTGCTCTCTATGCTCGGCGGTTGGATGGCGGACCGGTTCAGCAAACGCCGCGTGATGATCGGCGTGAAGATGATGGAGGTGGGCATCATGGTCTTCGCCGCTTTTGCTCTCGGCTCTGGCAAAACACCGCTGCAGCTCGCCGCGATTTGCCTCATGGGCGTTCACAGCGCCTTTTTCGCCGCGTCAAAGTATGGCTCGCTGCCGGAGGTGGTTCCAACGACCAAGCTCTCATGGGCCAATGGCATCATCGAGATGCTCACTTTCCTCGCCACGATCTTTGGCACGCTGGCAGCCGCGTGGATGGCGCGAACCTTTGCGCATCAGCCATCCATCGGCGGCTTCATTTTGCTCGGGCTGGCCATTCTTGGCTGGATGCTGAGCCTCGGCATCACCCGCGTGCCTGCGGCGAATCCCACCAAACCCCTCAACCTCAATTTCATCGGCGAGCTTTGGCATGAATTTCGATGGATGAAGCAGGATCGCGATCTCTGGCGGGCAAATCTGGGCAACACCGGCTTCTTCTTCATCGCCGCCCTGCTCCAGATGAACATCGTGCTGTATGCCGAGCAGGTCTTTCACCTCGGCGAGACGGAAAACAGCGCCCTTCAGGTCGCACTCGCCATCGGCATGGCCGTGGGCAGCATCCTGGCAGGCAAACTCAGTGGCGACCACGTCGAGTATGGTCTCATCCCGCTCGGAGCCATCGGCATGGCCGTGATGGGTTTCATTCTTGGCATACCTGGCATTGAACGAGCCTGGTTCACCGTGGCTCTCGCACTTCTCGGCATCGGTGGTGGTCTTTTCATCGTGCCCATCGCCGCCGTCCTTCAACATCGCCCGCCCGCAGATCGCAAAGGCAGCGTGCAAGGTGCCGCCTCGTGGCTTTCCTGGGTCGGCATTGCCGGTGCCGCCCTCGTGCAAAAAGAACTCAACATGCGCCTCGGCTGGTCACCGGGCCAAGTCTTTTGGTTTTGCTCCGGCTGCGCCGCCATCGCAGGCATCTATGTGGCGAAAACAAGGCCCGCCGCACTGCCGAGCATGCTCTCTCGTTGGATGGGCAAAGCGCCTTCCGCGTAAAGAATCACCGAAACACCACATCCACGCCCATCGCGCTTTCTTTGGCGAAGCCGGGGATCCAGTGCGGGCGTTTCCAGGCAATGAGGCGGTAGATAAGCGAGAGTAGATTCAGCGTGATGAGCCGGTCGATGATGCGGTAGCCACGGCGGCGGCGCAGAGCTAGCTCCAGCGCCCAACTGAGGTAGCGGCGCTTCAGCCAGAAGGGTTTGAAATCGAGCTTCACGCGGTAGCGGGCATGCAGGCCACGTTTCGGCCACTTGGCTTTGTAGTCGCGTTTGGCTTCGCGAAGACGGGCCTCCAACTCCGGGGTGAAATCGGTGAAGTAGTATTCACGCGCCAAAGCGAGTAGCCGGAAGGTGTCACGCATGAACTGAATGTCCGCCACCGGCACACCGGCCTGCGGAGCCAGTACGAGCATTTGATCCAGCCGGTCCAAACACCGCGCCGCAGCACGCAGAGCGCCCTCCGGCTCCTTCACGAAGTGCGTGAGCAGCTTCTTGATGCTGTGATTGATGAAAATATTCCCCCAATAGACTTGGAGCTGCGGCGGGATGCGCACGCGGCGGAAGAAGAGCTTCTGCCGCGCAAACTCCTCCGTATAGAGCAGCTCGCGCACGACCTCATCGCTCAGGCGCAGCAGTTCCAGCAGCGCACCGGCATCCGGCAGGCCGCGTTCGATGGCAAAGTCACGCACGGCACTTTCCACCAGGCCGCCACGCATCACCTGGATGGTCACAAAGGTGTTCAGATCAATCCACAGCGCCTCCGCATCAAGAAAGGCGAGCCTGCGAAACGGCACCCAGCCGCCCGTTTGGCACCACACCATGCAGCCGATCACATCCGGTGATTGGCGCAGCTCGCGCACATACTTCTCATACTCCCAGCCGACGAAGCTCGGATATTCGCCGCAGCCCTCGTATTCACGCCGTGTTTGCAGTTCCACGATCTTCTTCACCTTCGTGCGGAAGAAATTCTTATTCAGCGGCAGGTAGCGGAAGAAATCGCTCTCGCCGTATTTCATCGAAACGACCAGCGACTCACTCTCCAGGCCGCCAAACACACGCTCAAACGTGCCGCGATGCCACATCAGATCGCCGATGGGATACGCGCCGACCGTCCACGTGCGAAAGACCAGCGTGCGCTGATGCCTCTCAAACACCGGCAGCAGCGTTTGGAGCAACTCGTGAGCCTGCGACGGTGTTTTGACCGTCAATTCGCTGCGAAACTCATCATGCACACCTTTGCCATCCGCCTCGCCGATTCGAGCGATCACGCCCGAAATCTGCGGAAAATCCGCGAGGAAGGAATCGAGCAGTTGGGCGAGAAAAGTAACCTTATCGGCCTTCTCCGCCTCCAGTCGTGATTTTAGCGCAGGCGTCAAACTCATCACATCCATCGTCACGAACACCTGAAGGCCAAACTCCGCGCAAATCGCGAAACAGGCCGCAAACTCGCGTCGAAAGCCCGCCACACGCGTTCGCAGCTCCGGCTCCAGCCATTCATGATCCGCTAAATGCGCCACATCATCGAGAGACACGGCGTTAAAGCCCCACGCGGATGCTTTGGAGCAGATGATTCGCAGATCCTCGCGCACGCGTGCCCACCACGCGTCATCATTCACCGGCACGATGTGCCATGGGATCTTCGACCAGTTGATCGTGCGTGCCTCATGCCCGCGAAAAAACGGGCCAATGGCATCGATGAGGTGGAGTTCGGTCACGCGTTGGATGTGACGACTCTGTTACTCCTATCCACCACATCAAGCATGTGTCGAAAGTTTCACGCAGCCTGAAAACGATACTTTACCCTCGTGTGAGGATGTAGGTGGAGTGGACGTGACAGCTTCGTGGCTTGTTGAAAAGCCAAAGTGCCGGACAGGGCGTGCATGCGGCATGGTTTTGTTCATTTTCCTCCGGAGACCGTTTTTCTCCGTTGGTTGGCCATCGTTGCCCGGCGTTCCTTATCCCCGAGCGTCCGGGCGGCGATGGCGTTTTTGATGCTGGTGAATCTGGCGCAGGGTCATGGTGCCTATCACGATGTGGTCGAGGAGATCACGCAGAAGCTCGCGGTGACGCCGGAGGATGCGGCGCTGCATTTTAAGCTGGCCTGTGCGCATCAAGAGCACGGCGAATGGAAGGCGGCGCTGATCGAGTGTGAGCGGGTGCGGCGGCTGGACGCGACGGGTTTCGACACCGATTACATCGAAGGCAAGGCGCTGGCCGCTGGCGGGCATTTGGAGGCGGCGAAAGGCATTTTGGACGCATTTTTGGCGCAACATCCGCAACATGCCTCAGCGCTCGCGGAGCGTGGTCGCGTGCATTTGAAGCTGAAAAAGCAGGTGGAGGCTCAAAACGACTTCGCCGCGGCTTTGAGCCTCGAAAAGCACGCTCCGGTCGATTGGTGGCTGGAGGCGGCGCAGGCGGGAAAGGCCGTCGAAGTGCTGCGGAAGGCTTTGCTGGCTCATGCGGATGATCCGCAGCTTTTGAATGCCTCGCTTGAGGCGGAACTGAAGGCCGGAAACACGGATGAAGCCCTGCGGCGTGTGGATGCGATGCAAAAGATCGCACCGCGTGCGGAGCCTTGGATGGCGAGTCGCGCCCAGGTGCTCGCGGCTGCTGGACGCGGCGAAGAAGCCCGCGCCGCCTGGACCGCCCTTCGAGCGCATCTGCTGTCGCTCCCGAATCTCGAACGTGGCACGCCGCTGCTGGCCGGCGTGCTCGCTGAAACTGAAAAAGCCCTCGGCATCGCCGCGCCTGCGGTCGTCGTGGCTCCGCCCGCACCTGCTCCCCCACCATGAAACGCTCCCTCTTTGCAGCGATGCTGCTTCCCTTGATCTCCCAGGCTCAGACGACTGAGTTTGGCAATGTGAACGTCGTTCAGAACGACGCAGGCAACCTCACCACCTCCGTCACCGTGACCAAGGGTGCTGGAAGTTCGCCAAACTTCGCCATCCGCACGGGCAGCAACAAGGGCGACTACAACGTCACCTTGGGCAACACCAACGATTACGACACGGGCGTGCTCGTGGCCACCATCTCGGAGAACGGACGCAACAACAACGCCGTAGGCGAGACCGTCGGCACCTTTTACACCACGGTGGGCGTGGAGCTGGAAAGCACCACCACGCCGAACCGCTTCTACCTGGCTCTCTTCCGCGCTCCGACGGCGGAAGAGCAGAATCAAAACGTGGCCTGCGCCTTCTTCCCATTTTCGCAATGGCTTGGCGGGATGGCTAGGAATGCCGCCAACAGCAACGGCGGTGCTACAGACACGCTGAAAGCCAGCACAGGCATCAATCTCGGGACGCAATTCACCGCCACGGGCAGCGGCAGTTTCGGGCTGAACCTCACCTCGATCAACGCGGCCTACACCTCGCAAAACGGCATCCTTTTGGTGAACCATCTCAAGAACGAGGACAACTACGCGGCAAGCTTTTCCAATGCAAACGGCAGCTTCACCATGCATGTGCGTGACAATGGCAGCACCGGCACCGTGGCCGCACCTGCGACGGAGCAAGACCCCATCGCCTTCGTCTATCTGCACACCAGCGATGTCGGCACGAAGTTCCTCAAGGCCATGGGCCGCGTGAACAGCGACGCGAGCACCGATGTCTCCGGCGGCACCTTCACCGTGACGAAAGGTGTCACCGGCCAGTGGTTTCTCGCCATCCCCGGCATGAGTCCCGCCACCGGCACCCTCATCGTCAGCCCCGAAGGCGGCGCGACGAACAACGTGGACAACATCATCTCCTACCAGTGGGACGCCGCGAACAGCCGCTACGTCATCGAGAGCCGCGACATCGTGAGCACTTCGGCGACACCTGTGCTCGAAAATGGCGCGACGAATGGCGAGGACATGTTCAGCTTTGCTTTCTTCGAGGCTCCCATCGCACCGACGGTTTCAATCACGAGCCCGACGAATGGTGCGAGCGTGGTGACCGGCACCTCTTTCTCGGTCTCGGCGACCGCGGCGGATGCCAATGGCTCGGTGACGCAGGTGCAGTTCCTGCGCAATGGCGTGGTAGTGGGCACGGACATGGATGCACCGTATTCCTTCAACCAATCCGGCCTGCCAATCGGCAGCTACAGCTTCACCGCCCGTGCGACGGACAATGAAGGTGTTTCCACCACCAGCGCCGCTGTGAGTGTGAACGTCACGCTCGATCCGAACAACCTTCCCGCGAACACAGCGCTGTGGTTCGATGGCGTGGATGATTACGTCACGATGGGCACCGCGCTCGATCTCGGTGTCGGCGGACCGCCGACGAATGGCATGACGCTGGAGTGCTGGTTCCGCCGCGATGGTGCGGGTGTGACCTCCGGCTCCGGCAGCGGTGGTGTGACAGCGGTGCCGTTGTTCGGCAAAGGCCGCGGCGAGAACGACGGCAGCAACATCGACTGCAATTACTTCTTCGGCATCACCACGGCGGGCATTCTGGTGGCCGATTTTGAGGCGTATCCGGCCACAGGCATCACTTCGGGCCAAAACTATCCCATCACGGCCACGAATACGCCGATCACGAACGGTACCTGGAACCACGTGGCGGTGACTTACGATGGCGCGACCTTCACTTGGAAGATGTTCCTCAATGGCGTGGAGGTCGGGAGCGCCACGGCAGTCGCGGGCGCTTTGCCACGCTACGACAGCATACAGCACTTCGGCATCGGAACAGCCATGCAGTCCAATGGCGCTCGCGAAGGTGCCTTCCACGGCATCATCGACGAGGTGCGCGTGTGGAACTACGCCCGCAGCGCGGCGGAGATCGCGGCGACGAAGGATGTGACCGTCGCCAGCTCGCCAGGACTGGTGGGACGCTATGGTTTGAATGAAGGCACCGGCACCACCACGGCCAGCAGCACCGGCACCTCGGCAGGCACTCTGACCAACGGCCCGCTATGGATCGAAGGTGCCACGCTGGTGACCAATGACCCGCCCACCGTCTCCATCACCGCACCGGCCAACAACGCCAGCTTCAACGCTCCCGCCTCCTTCACCATCACCGCGAACGCAAGTGATCCCGGCGGCTCCATCAGCAGGGTGGAGTTCTTCCGCGGAACCACGAAGATCGGCGAGGACACGACGTCCGCCTACACCTTCGATATCAGCGGCCTGGCGGAGGGTTCCTACACCTTCACCGCGCGTGCCACGGACAACCAGGGCGCTTTCACCAACAGCGCCGTCGTGAATGTCACCGTGGGCCCGCCGCTGACCACGCCGCCGACGGTTTCCATCACCTCGCCCGCGAATGGCGCGACCTTCCTTGCTCCTGCCTCGATCACCATCAACGCGAACGCCGCCGACAGCGATGGCACGGTCACGAAGGTGGAATTCTTCAACGGAGCCACCAAGCTCGGCGAGGACATGGATGCGCCTTACAGCTTTGTGTGGAGCAATGTCGCCATCGGCAGCTACACCCTCACCGCCAAGGCGACGGACGACATGACGGCCACCACGACCTCCGCCGCGGTGAGCGTGAGCGTCATCGCCAATCAAGCGCCCTCGATCACGCTCAGCACGCCTGCGGATCTCGCGACGAACATCGGCACCGGCGGCACGGTGACACTCAGCGCGGACGTTTCCGATCCCGAGAGCCAGCCGATGAGCGTCACCTTTTATGGACGGCTCAAAACACCGCCCGTGGGGCCGGATTTCACGCTCGTGACCTTGCCTGATACGCAGTTCTATTCGGAAAACAGCGGTGGCACACGCCTTCAGCACTTCACCTCGCAAACGAACTGGATCGTGGCGAATCGCACCACGCTGAACGTTCCCTTCGTCGCTCACATGGGTGACATGGTGAACACGGCCAGCGTGGCGCAGGAGTGGACGAATGCGAACACGGCCATGAGCATCATCGAAGATCCCGTGACCACCACTTTGACCCACGGCATCCCCTGGGGCGGTGCTCCGGGTAATCATGACGGCACCGGCACGGAGTGGGACACACACTTTGGCCTCAGCCGCTTCGCGGGCCGCACCTACTTCCAAGGCGGCTACAACAGCAGCAACCGCAACAACTACCAGTTCTTCAGTGCCAGCGGCCTCGACTTCATCGTCATCAATTTGGCCTACAATGCCAACACCGCAGGCACCCAGGCCGTCATGGACTGGGCGGACGCTTTGCTCAAAGCGCACCCGAACCGCCGGGCCATCGTGACGAGCCACTGGCTCATCGGCACGGGGAATCCCGCCGCCTGGGGCGGTCACGGTCAGGCCGTTTACGACAACCTGAAGGACAATCCGAATCTCTTCCTCATGCTCTGCGGTCACATTCACGGCGAAGGACAGCGTGCGGATGTGTTTGAAGGTCGCACTGTGCATACCGTGCTCCAGGATTATCAAAGCCGCACCAATGGCGGCGACTCTTGGCTGCGCTACTTCACCTTCTCGCCCGCCAACAACACCATCACGGCCAAAACGCTGCAAACCCGCACGCTAACCTTTGAAACCGATGCGGACAGCGAGTTCACCCTGCCCTACACGATGGGTGCAGGCTCCGCCTCATGGACCACGCTCGGCACCGTGAATGCCAGCGGCGGCACCGCGACGCTCGATTGGACCGGTTTGGCCGGAAGCACCGAGTATGAATGGTATGCCGCTGTCAGCGATGGCACGAACGCCACCGGCAGCACCGCCCGCAGCTTCACCACCGCCGCAAATGCCGCGCCGACGGTTTCGCTGACCTCGCCCGCAGAAGGCGCGAACATCGTTTTGCCTGCGCAGGTTTCCTTGGCGGCCTCTGCTGAGGATTCGGGTGGTTCAGTGAGCAAAGTCGAATTCTATGCCGGAGTCACCAAAGTGGGCGAAGACACCACCGCGCCGTTCACCTTCGCCTGGACGGCCATTTCCGGCTCCTACGCCCTCACCGCCGTCGCCACGGACAATCAAGGCGCGAGCACCACTTCCGCAGTCGTGAACATCACCGTCACCAATCCGGCCAACGTGCCGCCGACCGTTAGCATCACCTCGCCAGCCAGCGGTTTCAGCACGGAGAACAGCACGCTCACGATCGCCGCCAATGCCGCTGACACCGATGGCAGCATCACGAAGGTCGAGTTTTATCAAGGCAGCACCAAGCTCGGTGAGGACAACACCGCGCCATTCACCTTCAACTGGACTGGCATCGCCGTT
>JBILVU010000080.1:0-27247 GCA_044370285.1 Prosthecobacter sp. | reverse complement strand
GCGTGACCTTCACACCGCCCGGCAACTTCCTCGGCGGCCTCACGCAGAATTTTGACTCGATGGGCACCACCAGCACCACACCGCCGGGCACCTGGACCGTCTGGAACGGAGCCGGTGGCACCGCGAACAACACCTGGACCACCAGCGTACTCGCCTCAAGCCTGCCCGCGATGGTCTCCGTGACACCGCTCACCGCCACGACGACACCTTCCGCGAACAACAACAACGGTTACAACGCCGCCGCCAGCGCTGGCAACACCGCCAACCGCGCCCTCGCCAGCGCACCGACCACCAACGCGGGCACCGCCTTTCAACTCCTGCTCACCAACGGCACCGGCGGCCCCATCGACGCGTTGAAGATCGGCTTCGACACCATCCGCTACACCGCCGCGTCCTCGGCGAACGAGCTGCCTGGCTACTGGCTCTTCTTCAGCCTCGACGGCGGCACCACCTGGACCAATGCCAGCACGCTCAATCCCACCATCACTAGCGTGCCCAACACCACCGGCACCAGCATCACCGCGCTCACCACCATCAGCCTCGGTGCTACATGGAACGCCGGATCGCAGCTCCGCCTCCGCTGGGTGGATGACAACGCCGTTCAATCATCGCCCGATCAAATCATCGGCCTCGATAACGTCAGCATCGTCGCCACCGTCATCGACAGCGATGGCGACGGCCTCAGCGACGCCTGGGAAACCGCCAACGGCACCAATCCCGCCGTCAATGACTCCACCACCAACACCGACGGTGATGCGAACAATGCTTTACTCGAATACGCCTTCGGCACCAATCCCGCCGCCAGCGACGGCGGCGTGCTCGAGGTCAGCGGCGGCAGCATTACCCGTCGAGGCGACCCCACCCTCTCCACCGAGAGCATCCCGAACGGCGTGGACTTCCGCGCCGTCTTCTGCCGACGCAAAAACCACGTCGCCGCCGGTTTGACCTACACCGTGCAGTTCAGCTCCGATCTCGGCATCTGGCAGTCCACCATCGTCACACCCACCGTCATCGCCGACGACGGCGAAATGCAGGTCGTCACCGTGAACTACCCCTTCTTCCTCAGCGATGGCCGCAAAGCCCAGTTCTTCCGCGTCGCCGTGAGCACCAACTAAACCTTCCCGACTCATGAAACGCCTCATCGCCTTCGTCATTCTCTCATTCGCCATTCGTCATTCCGCGAACGCGGCCGTCATCTACAGCGGCCTGCAAGACATCGCCATCCCCACGAACCTCACCGGCATCTACATCAACGTGGACACGATGACCTCCAGCGGCAGCGCCATCACCGGCTGGGACATCAATCCCTTCTTCGGCGGTGCCGGCGTGGCTAATAGCAGCGCCTTTCAGCCCGCCCGTCTCGCCTCCGGCAATCTCGATCCCATCCTCCGCCTCAACATGGGCGATGTCGTCGGAGCCGCGCTGACCTACTCCAGCGGCTTCGGCGGCAGCGGCAGCCCCACCGCCCATCTTGGCCCCGCCGCCAACCAGTTCCAAGTCAGCAGCGAAGCCTACCTCGGCTTCCGCTTCACCACCGACACCTCCTCCGGCCCCTACTATGGCTGGATGCGCCTCGTCTTCACCAACAACACCTCCGGCGGCCTCATCAAAGACTGGGCCTACGACGACAGCGGTGCCTCCCTCGCCGCCGGTGCCGTGCCTGAGCCTTCACGAGCATTGTTGGGACTCTGTGGCCTCCTGGCGCTGAATCTGCGTCGCCGCCGTTCGCAGCTCGTCTGACTCAAAAAGAAGCGAGGTTCACCTTCAAAGCGCAAAAGCATCTGCCACGCTCTGCCTGGCATCGAGTTGACCCGCTGTGCCTTTGAAAACGTTACCTTTCTCGACACGTCAGCGAAAATTGCGCCAGCAAAGTAGCCATCTCGCTCCGTCGAGATGAGCAAATGCCCTCGTTGACACCTGCGCAGCCTTGAATTCGTCAACAGCTCAGCCTGCCTCACGCTCAATTCCTCTCGCGGAGCGAGAGGACTACTTTGCTTCGCCCCATCGCAGCCATTGGTTTTCAAACACGCGAAGAAACCGTGAACTCCGAACAACGAAACCTCCCGATTACCTTCTCCGGCGAATCACGATTGCCAGCAGTCCGCCGAGCATCAACACCGCTCGCGAAGGTTCCGGCACCTGGATGATTCCGATCGTGCCAGCGGTATAAAGGTTGCTCGTATCCCAGCCGAGCAGGCCGGTGAGCGTTGGCAGCTCCAACATCGAAGCCTCAAAGGTTCCCGTCGGAGCGCTGCCACCGAAGGTCGTCCAGTCCAGCACCTTCCAGGAGTCTCCTTCGGCAAAGGTGGTCATGCTGTTGGGATTGTTCACGCGGAGCTTCACATTGCTTTGCAGCGCCAGCGTGCCGCCCCATTGCAGCGCATCCGCCGAGGTACCGATGCCGCTATTGTCGCCGGAGCCAGCTCCGGTGAAGAGATCAAATTCAACGACACTGCCCGATTGAAACGTGGTGCTCATCGTGCCGCTCGCAGGCGTGAAGATCAGCTTCTTGCCACTCGTATCGCCCGCATCGCCCACGGAAAGAATCGACGCATTTCCAAAGATCACCGAGCCACCCGAGGCGGGTGAAACGCGGCCGGTGCCCAGAATCGTGCTACCGGTGACCGTGACATCGCCGCTGCCCGTGGCGGAGCCGGTGGTGTTTTTCACCGCGACCGAGCCCGCTGTCACCGTGACCCCGCCACTGTGTGTGTTGGCCGAGTTCAGCGTGAGCGTGCCAGCGCCCTGTTTCGTGAGCAGACCGCTGCCAGTGACCTCATTGGTGAGGCTGATGCTGCTTCCATTGGTATCCAGTGTGCCGCCACCGGATCCGAGCGTGATGCCACGGTTGCTGTTGAAAGAGATGTTGCCGGTGGCTTTGACGCCACCACCATTGAGCGTGATCTGATCCGCCGAGAAGCTGCCCGGATTCGTTCCAAAAACGCTCTCGCCACTTCCGGCGATGAAGCCGCCGGTGATGGTTGTCTTACCCGTGTAGGTGTTGGCTTCCCCAAAGGTTTGCGTGCCTCCGCCGCTCTTCACGAGAGTGATCGAGCCGGTGATCGTGCCGGAGTTCGCATCCGTGCCGTCGCCATAGCTATAGCTGCCGCTGCCGCCAAGGGTCAGCGTGGCCGCCGTGGTGGACGTGACGGTGTTGTTGGAGGCCGTGGCATTCGTTCCGGTGACGGAGTTCAGTCCAGCGATCTGCTGGCTGCGTCCGTTGAGGTCGAGAATGCCTAAGTTGGCGCTCGCTGATTGTCCCAGGCTGACCGTCGTGGTCGTGGGTAGGCGGTCATTGCCCGTCGTGAGCTGCACCGTGCCGTTATTGATCGCGGTGTCCCCCGTGTAGGTGCTCACACCGCCTAAAGTCAGCGTGCCGCCGCCCTGTTTCGCCCAGGAACCTGTTTCCCCGGATTTGTTAGCGATTACTCCGTTGTAGATCAGAACCCCAGAGCCGGGCGAGCTGATTCCGGTTCCAACGCCGTCGCCAACAGCGATGGTTCTCCCAGCGCCCAAGGTTACCGTTGTCGCATCGCTTGCTTTTGAAAAGCGGCCGCCGTCAATAATGATGTCGTTGGCGGCGTTTCCCATGCTGCCGTCTGTGGTGAAGCGCACTTCACCTCCGTTGACGTTGATGTCGCCCGTGAAGGTGTTGGCGGGGTTCGTGATGTCGAACCGACCGTCCGTTCCAGACAGCGCCGCAAAGGTGATCCCCCCGCTGCCGGAGTTGCTGATGACTCCGGTAAAGCCGTGCGAGCCATTGCTGCCCTGCGTGAGTGTACGGTTCACAGCCCCGAGGCTCACATTGTTATCGAAAACAAGGTTCGCCGTGCTGTTGGAAAGGCTCACCTCGGTGGCCAGTGCCCCGAACTGCACATTCCCACCAATGGTGATGCCACCGCCGAATCTTGTGTTGGCGAAGGTTCGGCTGCCGTTCGCTGCCAGTGTCCCGCCATTGAGCGTCAACGTGTTTGTGGCACCGCTGCCCAACCCAGTAGTGCCACGCGCAATAACGGTTCCAGCGTTCAAGGTGAAACCTCCAGTGAAGGTGCCTGCGCCGGTTGCGAGCACGCCATCACCACTCTTGATGAAACCCGTTCCCGCAGCGGTGGAGATGGCCTGACCTTGAAAATCGAACAATGCGCCGCTGCCGATGTTAAACGTCCGCACATTGCCTCCCGTGGCAAAGGTGCTCCCAATGGAGGCGAAGTTCACCGTCACACCGCTGGCGACGGTGACATTGCCGACATTCGTCGAGGCTCCCATGCCTGCAAAAGTATAGGTGCCAGAGGTGAAGCTCACCGCATTGTTTGCGGTGTAGGCGCTCGTGTAAGGTGCGGCATCTGCGGTGTTGTTCCATCGCGCCGCGTTCCAGGCGGTGGTGGCGCTGGTGGACGTGTAGGATTGAGCTGATGCCATGGCGCACATCAGAAGGAAGAAGAGAAAGCCGCAGACGTAGATCGCGACCGCGCGAACGAAGACGTTGGTGGCAACGGAGTGGGGAATTGGGGGCATGACGAACCTGAGGGGGGTTAAGTTCGCCGCATGAAGTAGCTTCAATTGAACCAACGTCGCATGCTGCATCGCGACGTTTTCGGCAGTGAGTATATTGTCACCAAGTAACAATGAGTGCCCGTGCCAATCGTCGAAAATGTTGCATCAAGCAGATTGCGAAGCGTTGCCTCGCGAGGTGTGTCTGTAATGAACTGGAAAATCCTCGCGCTAGCCGCCGTGGCCGGAGCGCAGCTCGCTCCGGTCGATGAATCGACTGCCACACCTGAACTCGCGCTGCTCATGGGCGATCTACAGCGGCTCACGCACAAGCTCGCTTTGTCAACCGATGCTGGGAACGCCGAGCTGGCTGCCTTTTACCTGCACGAATCCCAGGAGCAGCTTCGCAAAATCCAATCCGAAGCACCCGAATATGAAAATCTGCCGGTCGCCTTGCTGATCGACCGCCTGGCGCATCCTGCGTATGCGCCGATGCAGGAAGCGGTGACGGCGAAGGATACCAAACGCATGCGTGAGGGCATCCACGCCATCGTGCAGGCCTGCAATGCCTGCCACACCGCCACGCAGCATGCCTTCATCCGCATCACACCCGGCACCGAAGTGAATCCCTTCAATCAATCTTTTGCTCCATGAAAACCTTCCTCGCCCTTTTGCTGTTGAGTGTCTCTTTGATCGCCGAAACGCCAGATCGCGGCGTCGTGCGCATTCATGGAGGCATGAAGGAGCCGCTGGAACCTCGCGGACTCGGTTTCATCGTCGAGAAAGACGGCTTTGTGCTCACGAACTACGACAACCTCGTCGAAAAGACCTCCGAGCGGCTTTTTGAACGCTTGGAGGTCACTTCAGGAACAAAACGCTACGCGGCAAAAATTATCGGTGTCGAGCCGACGATCAATTTGGGCATCTTGAAGCTCCAAACCGACGAAACCTTCACGCCGGTCGTTTCCGCCGTGAAACGCGAACCCGCACCCGGAGCCGACTTGCAGGCCGTTTCGCTCGAAAACGGCACGTTGAAGCTCATCGACGGCCAGGTGACCGCTTTGAACACCAAGCAGTGCTACCAGCATAGCCTCGCTGCCACGATGTTTCGCGCCAAGCTCACGATCCCGGCTGAATCCACCGGCGGCCCCGTCTTTTATGCCGATAGCGGCGAGGTGGCGGCCATCTACACCGGCTTTAAACCCGCCGCTGAGCCTGGACATGCCGAAAACACCGCCGAGACGCATCTGCTGCCGATCAACCTGTGCTTTAACATCTACGACAGTCTCAAAACCAAGCGCAGCCTTAAATCACCGTGGACTGGTTTTGCCGTGCGACCTCTAAATGACGCCGAAAAACGCTTCTTCCCCACAGCGAAGAAGCATCATGGCGGCATCGCCATCGAAGACATCTGGGACAACAGTCCCGCCCAAAAGATGGGCCTTCGCGAGGGCGACATCCTCGTGCAGTTCTCCTACAACCGCATCCTCAGCGTCGCCGACTTTCAAAAGTGGCTCTACATGTATGGCGTGGATCAGCCCGTGAAACTGTATGTAGTGCGAAATGGCACTGAGTATCTCGTGGCGGATTATGTCATTGAGGAGCGCCCAGAGTGGGCAAAGCCGAAGTGATACAGGGCTTCAGACCCCGAGGCATCCGCTAGCTGATGTGGCGTTTTGCGAGCTGAAGCTCTGGAGAGCTTTTGATGCCGCAATGTTCAGGGTGTTACTCAGAATCTCGAAAAATATCTGCCACATGGCGAAATCGTTCCGCAGCTTTTTTTGCGGAGGCATGACGCGGGGGCTTAAAGCGTGGGATGTCGGCAGGATGAAATGTCCTTTCGATGCTTTGCCAAAACTTCAACACCCACAACGCGTCTCATGATCCGACCCCTCCTCATTGCCGCCCTCTGCGCGAGCGTCACCGTGCCTGCGACCGCAGCCACGCTCTTCGGTGTCACCACCGATAATCGTCTCGTGTCTTTTGACACGGCCGCACCAGCCACCTTCCTCACCGACTTCGCCATCACCGGCCTGAAGATGAGCGACGGCGTCACCGCCGATCCGGGTGCCTCGCTGCTGAATCTCACCTACCACGCCACGAGCAACTTGCACTATGGCATCGACTCGAATGCGAACTTCTACTCGGTGGGCCGCAACGGCGTGGCGACTTTCATCGACAACACCTTCAGCCCCACGGGTTTCGCGGCGGGCTTTGCCTACGATCCGTTCAGCGACAAGATGCTTTTCGCCAGCGACACGGCGGAAAACATTCTTTTCGCAACGAATGGCACGCGCACGAACAATGCGGCGCTGGTCTTCGGCACGGGTGACGCAAACTCCGGCACAGCACCGAAGATTTTCGGCGCGGGCATCGACCCGGATTTCGGCAACGCGTTCTTCGTGGACGCGGACCTCGACATCCTGGCGAACAGCATTGATCCGAACTTCAGCGAACTGTTCACCGTCGGTGCACTTGGCGTGAACGTGGCCTCCTTCGGCGGCCTGGTGGTGGATGCGGACGGCATCCTCTGGGGCTCGCTTTCCACGGATGGCCTGGTGTCGTCTCTTTTCTCCATCAACACGACGACCGGCGCGGCGACCTCCATCGGCGGTTTCGGAGCTGGCGTGGGCATTCAGTCCATTGCCGCTGTCCCTGAGCCTTCCCGCGCTCTTTTCCTCGGCATGGCCTTTGCAGGTCTGGCCTTCCGCCGCCGCCGCTCTGCCTAAACCCCTTTCTGTCCTCACCCGGCAGTCAACCCAACATCACCAACTCACTCATGCACTTCTCCAAACTGTTTGCGGGCCTCACGCTCGCTTCCGCCTCCGCCTTCGGTCAGGGTTTCCTGACTTCTGAGTCCTCTTATCTCACTGCCGCTCCTAGCGCGAATTTCACCTTCCAGCCCATCATCACGGTGGGTGACCGCGTGCCGCTCACAGGCGGTGCTCCTGGGGAAGAGTTTGCCTTCGCGGGCATTCCAGACGCACAGGGCATCTACACTGACCCAGTGACTGGCGAGCGCATCCTCTTCTGCGCCCATGAAACAGGCAATTCCACCGCCACGACTCCTATCGTGGGTGCAGGCGCTCTTCGCGGAGCCTTTGTTTCCCGCTTTGTGATGAGTCCCACCGGGGCCATCGTGAGCGGTGGTGTCGCACACAAGGATCTCTTCCTGGGCAATACCTTTCAAGCCTCCATGCCTCCACAGCAGGCCACCTTTCCCTTCACGGGAAATCTGACCAGCGGCAGCAATGTGGTTGCGGGTATCGCAGGCGCAACGCTCGCCTCGCTGACCACTGAGATGGTCGTCACTGGCAGTGGGATTCCTTCGAACACAGTGATCACCGCGATCAATCTCGGCGCGAGCACCGTCACCCTCTCGCAGAACGCGACGGCCAACGGCACCGCCACGACGATCACCGCAGGTGCTCGTTCGTTCACACGCTTCTGCTCCGGTTCCTTTGCCGGACGTGAGCACGGCATGGACCGCCCGCTGTTCTTCACGAATGAAGAAACCTTCGCCTCTGCCAGCTATGAGACCACCAAAGGTGCTCAGACGGTGGTCGTCGCTGATGGCAAGATGTATACCGTGCCTGCACTGGGACGCGTGGGCCGTGAGTCCACTGTCATTCAGCCACGTCGCGATGCGCTGACGGTGGCGATGAGCTTTGAGGACGCAGGCGCGCCCTCCTACATTTACATGTATGTAGGCACCAAGCAGCGCCGCTCCAACAGCGTGCTGGACAAAAACGGCCTCACCGGTGGCAAGACCTATGTGCTTTGCGGCCGTGACGCCCAGCACAACGAAGGTACCTTCACCTCCGGCAGCCTGCCGGTGAAGTGGGTGGAAATCGTCAATGCCGCCAACCTGACGGATGCGCAATTGATCGTCGCTGCCGACGCTGCTGGCGCTTTCGGCTTCGTCCGCGTTGAAGAGGCTGAGTTCGACCCCACGCAGCCTACCCGCAGCCTTTTCATCGGCACGACCGGTGGCAGCGGCCCGAACCGCCTTGGCCGTCTGTATGAACTGACGATGAATCCCACCAATCCAGTAGCCAACGGCACGCTGAACTTCATCTACAATGCGGATACCATTGTTTACCCTTCCGGAAGCTATTCTGGCGCTCTCACAGGCACTCTCGATGCAGCCAACGGTGCCACGGGCAACCTCGGCGCCTACACACAAGGTGCCATCGGCACCACGGACTATCCCGTGAGCATCGACAACTTGGCTGTGTCCAAAGACTTCATCGTCATCCAGGAAGATCGCAACAGCCCTGCTGATGCCGTGTTTGCCAACTTCGGACGCAATGGCGGCCTCTGGACGCTGAACCGCAACTCCGGCTACGCCGCGAAGCTGCAATGCACCTTCAACTACGCCTACGTCGCCAGCCGTGATAGCAACCTTGTGTCCAGCTATTCTGCTGGCCTGTGGGAGTCCTCGGGTGTGACCGTTTCCAGCGGTCAGTTCGGCGCGGGCACATTCATCCTCAATGTCCAGGCTCATGGCAACGCCAGCCAGCGCCGCAGCAACATCCCAAAACCCGGCGGTGGTGTTTACACGAAGGCTGAGGCGCAGTCTCTCTTTGCTGAGGACGGCCAGATCCTGATCATGCGTCCGATTCCTTGATTTTTGATCTCACAGCAAGGTCATAAGCTCTTCCCGGCCATGCTTTCAGGCGTGGCCGGGAATTTTCGTTCTCTGTCGTATGCTCAAAAACCCGGTTAAGACCCCGATGCTGCCCGCCGTCATGCTGCTCATGCTGGAGTGGCTGGCGCTGCTTTGCGTGGTGTGGAGCATGGGAGCCGTCTGGTTGCTGCCTCTGGCCGCTTTATGTGTGTTCTGTGCGTTGCTCTGCCTTGGCCGTGCCTGGCTGGCGGTGCTGCTGGCCGCCTCCACGATTGCCTTGATTGTTTTTTTGGGTACCCCGTCCGCGTCGCCTGGCGGTGACGCTCTCCGCATGGCCGCAGGCATGCTGGTGGCCGGGGCCGCCTTGTCCTTCTGCGGCATCCTGGCTTCGATGAGCAGCGGCGGGCCTTCCGATGTGGTGCGCTGCTTGCTGCGGATGATGGTCGTACTGCATTTCATCAGCGCGGGTGTGTTGCTGGCCTCTCGCTACCTGGAGGTGCCGCTGCATGGCTGGCTGATGCTGGGACACGCAGCTGTTTTGCTCATCGGTATGGCTGACGCGCTGCTTTGCCTGATGGCGCGGCTTTACACGCCCGGGCGGCACTGGAGCCGATTGCGGCCTCCGGGAGCCTTTTTCTTTTTTGCCTGGCTCGGTGCTGAATGGCGGGCCTGCATCCCATCCGCGTTCACGGAGGCTGAGGAGGGCATGCTTTCGCTCAAGCTGGCGGATATGTGGATGTGGCCGGTGGTGCGTGGCAGTCTGGTGTGGCTCCTCACGGCTGTTTTTTTCATCACCTGGGCGGTGACGTGCGTGCATGAGGTTCCTGCGGGCAGCCACGGTGTGCGCCAGCGTTTCGGTTCGTGGGAAAAGGATGCTCTGGAGCCGGGATTGCATGTTTCGTGGCCTTCACCACTCGGCGCGGTCCAGATCGTGGACACCGGCCGTGTTCAGGAGGCGGTGCTGGGTTTCCGCGCGGATCCTGGGAAACCCATCCTCTGGGAGCGTACCCATTACGAGGGGGAGCAGCAATCGCTCGTGGGCGGCGGGGATGATTTTCTCTCCATTAGCGTGCCGGTGCATTTTCGCGTGAGTGACCCGGTGCTTTATCTTCAGCAGATCGCGCAGCCGGAGGCGCTGCTCTTTCAGGAGGCGCAGCGCGTGCTGCTCATGCTGGCGTTGCCGCGCTCCGCCGGGCAGATCATGACGAGCGAGCGGGAGGCGATGCGCACGGAGTTCCGCCAGCGGCTCCAGCATTCGCTCGATGAGCACCGCTCCGGCATCACCATCACCGATGTGCTGCTGCGGGACATCCATCCGCCCGTCTCGGTGGCGGAGACTTTCCAGGAGGTCGTCTCTGCCATGGAAGAAAAGGAGGCAGCCATCCATGAGGCGGAATCCTACCGGCGGGACAGCGTTTCAAACTCACACGGCACCTCCGTCGCGATGATCACTGCTGCGGAGTCCGCCGCAGCCAATCGTGTCTCCCAGGTGCATGGGCAGGCGGCGCGTTTCCACAGCCAGCTCGCCGCCTGGAGCGCGAGTCCGCAGCTCTACCAGTGGCGGGAGGGCTTCCGGGTGTTTGACGAGGCGCTGGGCGGCACGAAGAAGGCCGTTTTTGACCACGCTGCCGCCTCGCGCCTGCCTGCGCACATCGACCTGCGCAAGGTGCTCAATCCAGACTTCGTGGACAGCGCACCGCCGGTGCCCCAGACGCTCGTGCCACGCGCGGCGAAGTCTCTCGATGCCTTTGACATGGAGATCGAGGGCTACATCCGCATGGACCAGGGGGCCATCCCCGCCGTCGATCTCAGGCCGCCGGACGCGGATAATCTCCTCAAACCGCCCGCACCACCCGCCTCAACCTCACCACCCGCACCAGCTTCGAAACAACCATGAACCCGCCTTCTCCCAGACCGCACACGGTGCTCACCCGGGCCGCGCTCCTGGCCGCCGCGTTGCTCCTCGTGTTCGCCTTTGCCTGCGCCTTCCTGGTCAACGAGGCGGAGCATGTCATCGTGCTACGTTTCGGCAAACCGCTGCGCACCGTCGAGCAGCCCGGGCTGCACTTCCGGCTGCCCGTGCCGCTGGAGCGCCTTGTGCGCATCGACCGCCGCCTCCAGCATGCGGAGATCCGCCTCAGCGAATCGCTCACGCAGGACCAGCGCAATGTCATCGTGCCCGTTTTCTTCACCTGGCGTGTGCAGGACGCCTTGTCATTCCACACAGCGGTGCGTGACTTTGCCAACGCGCGGCAAAAGCTCGACGCCCTCATCACCAGCGCACGAAACACGGTGCTCGGTCGCCATGACTTTTCCCACCTCGTCGGCGATGATCGTGCGGGGGCGTCCATCCCGGCATTGGAGAAAGAAATCCTCGCCCTCGCCGCGCCGGACGCCGGCAAGCAGCTCGGCATCCAGCTTGTCAGCACCGGCATCACCCAGATCCAGCTCCCGGAGGCGAATACCGAGTCCGTCTTCCGCCGTATGAGAGCGGAGCGGAAACGCGAGGCCACGCAATACCGCGCCGAAGGCCGCGCCAAGGCCGCCGAGATGAAGGCGGAGACCGACAAAGATGCCACACGGCTCATCGCCGAGGCCAAGCGGGAGGCGGAGGAGACACGCGGCAAGGGCGAGGCCGAGGCCGCCTCCATTTACGCCGCAGCCCACGGCAAAGACCCCGCCTTTTACCGCTTCCTGCGCGAGCTGCAGAGCCTCCGCACCGTCGTGGACAAGAACACCACGCTCGTGCTCGACACCAGCGTGGCTCCCTTTCACTGGCTCAAAAGCACCGAGGGAGCCGACAATCCGGTCAAAGCCCTGCCGGCGGCTCCATCGCCAGCGGTGCCACCCCAGGCAGTGCCACCACCGCCCGCAGCCGTCGAACCCTGACCTCACCCATGAACGCACTGCGTCACAACGGCCGTTTCATCGAGGCGCTGCTTATCTTCCTCAAGCAGCTCACTTCTCATGCCCGCTGGGTCTTCGTCGTCCTGCTGCTGCTTTACGCCGTCTCCGGCATCCGCACCATCCAGCCGCAGGAGAGCGCCCTCGTGCGCCGCCTCGGCAGGCTGCAGCCTCGCCTGCATGGCCCAGGCCTGCTCATCGGCCTGCCCGCGCCCTTTGATGAGGTGCTGCGCTTTGACACCGGTCGTGACCAAAGCCTGCCGCTGAACCATTGGAGCCTCGTCGGTGGTAAAATCGGCGATCCATCCATTCCCATCGAGAAATCCGAGGCGCAGCTCGTCGCGGAGATCAACTCTCCCGAAAGCGAAGGCGCGGAGTATCCGCAATATGAAAACATGACGCTCGACCCCGTGCGCCACGGCTACACCCTCACGCGTGATCTGAATGTCATCCAGGGCCGCTTCACCCTGCGCTACCGCATCGAGGATCCCTTCGCCTTCATCAGCGCTGGCGCGGACGTTCCCTCCCTGCTCGCCCTCATCGCCCGCCGCTCTCTCGCCGTCCAGTTGGCCGCGCGGCCCATCGATGCCAGTCTCACTGGCCAGCGTGCGGATGTCGCCAGCCTCGCCATGGAGGACACACGGCGCACCGCCGCCGCCCTCGGGCTCGGTGTGCGCATCACAGGGCTGGATATCGGCCATCTCTCGCCTCCAGCGCAGGTGCTCGCTTCCTTCGAGGATGTCGTCAATGCACGCCAGTTTGCCAAAACCCTCGCCGAGAACTCCCGCATGTATCACGGCGAAATGATGGCCAAATCCGAAGGCGAGGCCGCAGCCATCCGCCACCGGGCGCTGGCTTACCAGGCCGACGTGCTCGCTGCCGCCCGTGGCGAGGCCGGTGCCTTCACCTCGTTGCTGGAGACGTACCAGCGCGAGCCAGCCCTCGTCGCCCGCCGCATCCTCCGGGACTCGCTGAACGCCGTCATGGGCCAGATCTACTCCCGCACGCTCATTCCCATCGAGAAATCCGCCCCGTCCATCCTTCTCGAGCCTTCACCCGAGTTTTCACGATGAAGCACGACCTCGACAACGCCACACGCTCCCGGCTGCGGCTGCTTTTTGCCGCCGCCTCCTTGCTCGCCGCCTCCGCGCTCACCGCCTGGCTGCGCCCGGAGCAGTCCGCCGTGCCCGGTCTCCTCGCCCTTGGCGGCACACTCATCGTCGCCCTGCCCATCCTGGTCGGCGTGATCCGTGCCATCCGTGCCACCGGCTTCGCCGCCACGCAGTTTTACATGGACCAGTATGTCGTGCTCGCACTGGCCGCCTGCCTCGCCACGGGCCGTTACCTCACCGGCGGCATCGTCGCGGTCATCCTCGTGTTCGGCCAGATGCTGGAGGAAAGAACCACCGTCGGTGTCGAGATGGCTCTCACCAAGCTCCGCCAGCTCAACCGTCTCACCGCCCGTCGTCGGCGTGATGAAGTGGAAGAAGAAGTCGAAGCCGCTGAACTCAGCCTCGGCGACATCATCGTGCTGCGTCCCGGTGAAGTCGTGCCTGCGGATGCCGTCATCCTCACCGGCAGCGCCATGATGGATCAAAGCCGCATCACGGGCGAATCCGCCCCCGTCGAGGCCAGCACTGGCAGCGACATCTTTGCCGGCACGCTCAATCTCAACGGCGCACTCACCGCCCGCGTCACCGGCGCTGGCGCCGACACCGTCATGGGCCGCGTGCAGAGCATCATCGAGGAAGCGAAGTCCAGCGAGGCTCCCATCATCAGCCTCGCGGAGGATTACGCCCGCTACTACACGCCGCTCATCATGCTCATTGCTGTGAGCGTGTTTTTCTTCACGCAGGACATGGAGCGCGCCATCGCCGTGCTCGTCGTCAGCATTCCCTGCGCCTTCGTACTCGCCAGCCCCAGCGCCATGGTCTCCGCCATCGCCGCCGGTTCGCGCATGGGGCTGCTGATCAAAAGCGTGCGCCATCTCGAAACGGCCCGCCTTGTCGATACCGTGGTCTTTGATAAAACCGGAACACTCACCGTCGGCAGGCTCGATCTCGAAGACGTGTTGCTACATGATGCGACCATCAGTCAAGACGAAGCGCTACGGCTTGCCGCCGCGCTTGAAAGCAGCTCCAATCACCCCGTCGCACGCGCTATCGCTCAGGCAGGCGAGTCATTGACGCTGCCGAAAGTCGCCGACCTTATCGAGCATCCCGGGCTCGGCCTTGAAGGCATTGTGGAAGGCAAAAAGATCCAAATCGGCCGCCTTTCCTGGCTGCGTGGTCATGGCGTGGAAATCGCGATCGATCCTGCGCAGCTCTCCCGTCACAGCCTCGTGCTCCTCTCTGTCGATGGCCATCACGCTGCCACCTTCCTCCTAGCCGACCGCATCCGTGCCGAGGCCTCGGAGACGCTCCATCGCCTGCGTTCCCTGGGCATCACGGACTTCGTCATGCTCACCGGAGACCGAACCGAGGTCGCCCAACACATCGCCAGCAGCATCGGCATCACCGATTTCCAGGCCGAATGCCTCCCGCAGGACAAAGTCGCCCGCATCCGCACCCTCAAACAACAAGGCAAGCACGTGCTCGTCGTCGGCGATGGCCTCAACGATGCCCCCGCACTGAAGGAAGGTGATCTCGGCGTCGCCATGGGCACACTCGGCAACGACATCACCGTCCACACCTCCGATGTCGCCCTCATGTCCGGCGATCTGCGCCGTCTGCCTGACCTGCTCGTGCTATCCGCTCGCACCGTCGGCATCATCAATCAAAACCTCCTCTGCGGCTTCCTCTTCATCATCCTCGCCATCACCGCCTCTAGCCTCGGCCTGGTGAATCCCGTGCTCGCCGCCTTCCTGCACGAGTTCAGCGCCTTTTTCGTCATCTTCAACAGCGCCCGCCTTTTGCGCTTCGATGGCCTCGAAGACGAAAAAGTCGCCAACAAGCCCGAAACCGACCTCCAGCCCGTTTTGGCATGAAAAACCGACTTCTGGCCCTTTTTGCCCTCGTGCTGCTCCTCGCGGCCACGACTGCTTTTTGGCCTCAAAAAGCCGATTTGCCCGCGATGGCTGAAAAACAAGCTCCTGCGAGCCATTCAACCAAGCAGCTCCATCGTGATCTCAGCCATCTGATGCGTCTGCCATCCGATGACGATACCGCCTTCTGGACATCTGCCATCGTGCCCGAGCCGGAAAAACCACGCATCCCCACCTCTGCCACCATCCAAGGCACTCCCGCTGCGGCCGATGCCGCGCAAAAAACCGCCGCCCGCCTCCGCGAGATCGAAACCGCGGCCGCCACGCCTGAAAACATCCGGCTCTACAACCAGCAGGCCATCCTTTACTACGATCAAGACCCCGCCGCCGCCACCGACTGGCTCAACAGCACCCAAGGCTTCGAACACCTCGGCCCCGCACTCGCCTCCATCGCCGCCAGTCTCGGAGAACGCGGCCATCTCGACGTCGCCCACGTCGTCATCGAAACCATCCCCGATCCCGATGCCCGCCGCACCGCCGTCCTCGATCTCTACTCGCTCCGCGCCCGCAACGGCCAAGTCACCCGCGACGAACTCGCTCAAGCCGGCTGGGACACCGCAGACATCGAGCACATCTTCCAGAGCAAGGGAGATTGAAGCGTGATTAGATCGCCGTCAGTTGCAGCGCGATCACATAAAACCCACGCTCACCCGTGGCATCCACATACACAGTGAACTGCGCGTCATCATTGGCCGTGAGCGAGGTCTGGTTCGCCGCGCCTGTGGGCGTGCGTGAAAAGGGCTGCACCACCGGCGCGGCACCCAGCGTGGACATGAAATGCACCTGATAAGTGGCGAAAGCCGTGGCCTGAAACGCTAAGCGCAGCCGTTTCACCCCGCCCGTTTGTGCATGCTGCTGAAAGCTGTTCACGTTCAGCCCCAGGCCAGGCACCGTGGCCTCGATGACTCCCGTGGCGGCGTCAAAAGTCGTCGCATACGCATTCATGTCCTGGTCCGCCGGGCCATTGACTACGCGTCCGCGTGCGTCGAACTCCGAACCGTGGCACGGACACTGCATGACGCCGAGGCTGGCCTCAAACTTGTCCACCGTGCAGCCCGCATGCGTGCAGATGGAGTCCAGCGTGGCAAACTCCGTGCTCGAAACCCGGTTCACCGTCAGCGGCGGATAAATCTGGCTGAACTGGAGTTGCACGCTGCCGCCCGTGTTTTGCAACGCCGGATAATCCGCCACACGCAGCCTCAGCCGCGCCGGTTTCACCGTCGAAGCCTCCGCCACCTCCGCCAGCATCAGCACCGCGCCCGAACTCGAAACCGCCGTGCCCAGGACAAAGCGTTTGATCCAGCCGCGACGAGATAAAAACGGCTGTGGCTTGTCTTTCGGGCAGGTGAGGCATTGCGGGAGGCTCATTTGGCTCATGCTTTTTTCTGCCGCAGTTCTGGCAAAGAAGCATGCGACGATATCGCCACGCCGGACAGCCCGGTGACGTAAAAGTCGCACCGCAGCATTCGCCAACGCTTTGCCCCCCATTTCCCCTCCTCCCGTGAACGATCAGGGTCCAACAACGGAGGAAATGCCGCAACTGCGGAAACGACGACACCGCCGCTCCAGCTCGTCGCGCAAACAACGCAGACGCATCATCGCCGTGTTTGTCCTCTTCGCCCTGCTGGCCACGTCGGCGTTTTTTCTCAAACAACCGCTGAAGAGATTCTGGCTGGCCTCCCAGACCTCCAGTCAGGTGAATCATGCCCGCAGCCTCATGGCAAAGAGTGAGTGGGAACAGGCCGCGAGCGTTCTCTCCGAGGCACTGCGCAGCGCACCGGATGACGCGGAAGTGCTGCGAACCTTTGCCGAACTCCTCAAACGTGCCGGGGCCAATCCCGCTGACCGCGTGCAGCTCCTTCAACGTCTCGCCGATCGCGGACTGGCCACGACGGACGACCTCGCCGCCCTGGCCGATGCCCACATGCGCCGGGGTGATCTAACCGCCGCGCGAAGCGTGCTCGAAACCCTGCCCGCCGAAATACGCCAAAGCGCCGAAACCCGGCAGCTCGAAGCCATCATGCTCAAAATGGAAGGGCGCAGCGCAGACGCCGAAGCCCTGCTGCGCAGAGCCCTGGAAGCACAGGCCGCGCAGGACCCTGCGGCGCGTTTCAAGCTCGCCGTGCTCGATTTCAAACTGCCGCAGCCCGTCCCTCACCAACGCGGTGTGGAGGCCCTTTGGCAGCATGCCCGCGATGGCGGTGCCCACACCGATGACGCCATCCGTCTGCTCTCCGCGCTGCCTGATCTTTCCGCCGCCTCCGCCGAGGAGCTGCTCCGCTTCGCCATCAACCGGCCCGATACCGTTCGCCACGCCGTCCTCACACCGCTGCTGCGCCTGAAACCCGATCAACGCGATCAATTCATCCAACAAGAGCACCAGCGAGCTGCCGCCGATGGAGAGTCAGGGCTGCTCGCCTTTGCACGCTGGCTCGCCCTCGTCGGTGAGCACGATCGCCTGGTAAAATACCTGCCCGATGAAACGCTCATCAAGGCGCAAGACCTGCCTCCCGAGCTGTTGCGCACCAAACTGGCCGCGCTGGGCCGTCTGGAGCGATGGGATGAAATCCGCGAGCTCATGACCCCGGCGACGGAGAAGCACCTCGGCCAAGTGGATTATCATCTCTGGCTCGCACGCCTCCATGCCCTAGCTCCAGACAGCTACGAACGCTCCCGCCAGCATCTCAGCATCGCCCTGAATGCCGCAGAAGGCGGCAAGGATAGCGCTAAGGCTCTCGAAGCCGCCGCCGTGGCCGCGAAGATGCAGGACTGGCAGCTCGCCGCATCCTTCTGCCAGTCCGCCGCTCAGCACGCCTCTACCACGCCCGCACGAGCCGCGCTGCTGGAGCGCGTGCTCCAGTTTCACCATGCGGCGGGCGATTGCATCGCCACCTCAGCCACCGCCCGCGAGATCGCCGCCCTCACGCCGGGAAACCAGTCAAACACCTTTCGTGCCGATTACCTCGCCTTGCTCGCTGGCGAGACGTTGGAAGTCATCGCCGCCAACTGCCTCGCCAGAGGTCCGCAGCAGGACAACGCACGGGCAAACCTCATACGCGCCTTCAGCGCCTACCGGCTCGGCATGCCCCTGGAGCAGCAGAACCTCCTCACCGTCCTCCCCGACGCCCAAAACTGGCCCCCAGGTCCCCGCGCCGTCCTCGCCGCCCTGCTCGCCCGCAGCGGAGAAACCGCCCAAGCCTTCCAGCTCGCCGAACGCATCCAACCCGCCTCCCTCCTGCCCGAAGAACGCCATCTGCTGAAGCTCGCGAGATGAGCTCAAACGCGCTCGGCTCACTGCTGCCAGTCACGCCCGCCTACCGAGTTCTATGTGCCCACGGGACGCCGGAAACAGCACGGGTTGGCGTTGCGGGATACTCGAATCGAACTGCTGGGGAGATAATCCGGTCCTGCTGCAAACGCTAATTCGCCCGGATCCGATGGTTCTTCGGCTGATGCTCTAGTTCACAGAAGCCCAGCGCTTCCATCAGTGGCGGGACATATACGCCAAATCTTCCACGCAATCCTTTCTTCAGCCCATACCAACCGCCGATGGGATTGTCTGCCGAGCGACCCCAGGCCTCAACCGTGCCTTCTTTCGCGGGTTTTTCGTCCGCTCCACCGAGGTCCATCCAGTCGCCTTGCCTCTTCAGCATGGCGTGCAGGTCTGCAACGCAGCGAGCATCATAGTGCAGCACCGTCTTTCCCACCGTGCAGACGAGCACGGCTAGACCTTCCTTGTTGGTGTCGGTGTGCATGGTGAACTCAGCGGTCCCCGGAGCCGTCTTGAGCTGCCAGGGATCATCTTTGGAGCGAGAGGGGAGTGACATGCAGGTCATGCTGACGGCGCCTTGATTGGTTGCAAAATGTTTTTGGTCACGTTGTTTTTCAGGTGATGAAAGATGCGGACAACGCCATGATTCAGCAGCGAAATCTTGAGCATGGGCAGCGTAGGTTTGATCATGAAAATCCTCTTGGCCTGCTTGCTGACCTTATCAGTCGAAGTTCATGCTGCGGAGCCGAAAACCCGCCTCGTCTTCTCCATCGACCAAGGCTTCGGCAATGGCATCTTGGCGAACGGGAATGTGGAGGCGCTGAATCGAATGGTGACGGCGATGGAGCCACTGCGGTCGAAGTATGAGGTGAGTGTGCTGCTGAATCCGATGATCCAGGACAAGCAGCGCCTGAAGCTGATGCTGGATGCGCTTGTGGCGCAGAAGATGCCGTTCGTGTTCGATGTGTATTCGTCAGACAGCTTCACGCTCGGCGCGAATGGCCCGGCAAATGCGCCATTTGATTCAAGCCACGGCTTGTCGATCTCGGTGGAGCAGCTTGCCCAGCTGAAGTCCACTTATGGTGCCTCGCTTGTCGGATTGCGTTTCATGGAAGTCTTTGGTCAGGACTACGGCATCCGGGCGATGAAGACCACGAACCCGGAACTGAAACGCCCGGGCGACAAGTTGCCTGCCGACACCTTTTTTCGCCCCGATCTCGCGGAGGGCTTCATCCGTTTCGCCAAAGAACACACGATGTTTGTGCAGTGGGCCGACTTTGGCTGGATGCCCTTTTCACCTTGGGACAACGAGATGCCGAACTACACCGAGCAGGTCAAAGCCCTGCTGCGAAAGTATCCCGGCGTCGTCACCGTGACCTACAACAACAACGAGCCGAACGAAGCCTCCATCCCACGGCTCAGTACCTGGCACACCGCCGTCGAGTCCTTCCCCAAAGACGGAGCCGCAGGCTACGGCCTCTCAAATCAAAGCTGGCTGCACAATTTCACTTACATGGACACCAAGTCCGAGGAGATCATCGCCTGGACACAGAGCGCCCTGGATAAAAACTGCCGCCTCATCCAGTTCGAGCCGGCGTGGTATTTCTTCAATCTCCCCGCAGCCACCTTTGAGCTCGGCGATTCAACCAAAGTCCCCGATGGAACCAAGCCCGGAGAGGCGAGGGAGAGTTTGAAGCAGTTGATCGCTTTTCTATCCAAGACCACGCCACCACGTGACAGCGAAGCCATCTTCAACCAGCCCGCCATCAACGACGCCAAGGCCGCCGCAGCGTGCGTGATCGGTGAGGTGCATCCAGACAGCGAGACGTTTTATGTGCGCCTCGGGAATTACGGCAAAACCACGCCCATTGTGTCGCAGGCGTGGGATGCGGGTGCATTCACGGGTTTGAAAGTGCCCGCAGGCTTTCAATTCGGACCGATGGCAACAGAAAACAGCACCGCCGTGCAGGTGCATGGTCGCGAGGTTGGCATCTGGATTGATTCGGATCATCCACGGCCTGCGCTGGGCTCGCTGCTGCCGATCACACCGGCCTACTGGTGGTGGGACTTTGCGAAGTCACCGATGCCCTTTGCCAAAGAAGGTGTGGAACTGGTGTTGAGCTTCGAGATGAAAGTGCCCACGGCCTCTCGCGATGGAGAGGCGCAGCCCTACGTCACCGTGAACTTCCTTTTCCTCGACACACTCTCTCAAATGCAGTTTTGGCTCGCCGCCAGTCTCTTCGACCTGCGCCCAGAGAGCCAGTTCCCCGACACGGTGCATTTCGATGGCTGGGAGGGCGGCACGCAGATTCCCATTCTCTACTCGGCGCTGAACAAGAAGAGCCAGTGGATGCATCCAGGCAAAGATTCGGCTCTTTTCGCCTCGCAGCCGTTTGCAGAGTATCGGCACTATGATGTCCGCGTCACCGCCGCCGAGCTGAAAACGGCCATCGCGGCCATGCAGAAGCGATTTTCCGAGACAGCCACCGTTTCCGACAACGCTGCCGATCTCCGCCTCATGCACTTCAATCTCAACCCCGAGGTCTTTGCGCCGAAAGGCAGCCGTGGACGGCTCGGGTTAGCATTGCGGAACATTCGCGTCGAGTTAGTCCCGCGCTAACTTTGCACCTCCATGAAGATCACCATCCTCACCGCCTTCCTCGCTTTTAGCTGCGGCTCAGCTCTTGCGGCTGGTCCGGCGGCCCCCGGCGAATCCGCCGCACGACCTGCGAGTGGATTTGAACTGCGGGTGCCTGCACCCGGACCGGATGCCATCGCCGACACGGTCCTCCAGGAGGCCATTGACACGGTGGCTTCGGCGGGCGGCGGTGTGGTGTTGCTCGGCGCAGGAGACTTCAAGCTCTCGCGCAAAGCGGGAGATGAAACGGTCGTGATCAAAAGCAACGTGACGCTGCGAGGTCAGGGTTACGCGACGCACATCTATCTCGATCCCAAGACGCCGCCGAATGAGCTGCGCTATTTCCCCGTGCGCATCGGCACCAGCAAAACTCCGGCGCACCATGTGGTGATCGAGCACCTGCGCTATACCGGCCATGACAAGGCCATCGGCGGCGGTTCCATCATGGGCTTCAACGCGCGGATGGACGAGCCGGAGTCACTCCTGCTGTCATGCTACAACATCACCATCCGCCACTGCTGGATTTATGACGCGAAGCAGGCGGCAGGCTGCACCAAACCGGCGACGGCGATGTATCTGGCCAAGCATGTCATTCCTGCCGCGGAAGCGAAAGCGGCAGCCGCAGACAAGCGAAAGGTCCGCACCGGCTACTTCGATGCCGACCGCATGGCCACACAGTTCAAGAACTGGCAGGTGCACAACAACTACATCGACACCTGCGGGAACAAGGCGGTCGAACTGGCCGAGTGCAACGGCGGCCTCATCGCGGACAATCACATCGTCAATGTCGTGGATGGTCCGCAGGTCATCTTCGGCAGCCGCAACGTGCAGATCAAAGACAACACGGTTTATTTCACCCGAACCGGCATCAACATCTCGGAGGGATCGCATCACATCCGCGTCAGTGGCAACCACGTCGAGCCAATGCCGGACATGAAGAAGAACCCCGCCAACGCCTGCCTCCTCTTCCGCACCGAACCACTGCCACTGCACTCGACGATTTCGGATGTCGTCGTCACCGGGAACATCTTCCGTAGCCAAAATGAGACATCCCGTTGCACCGTCCGTCTCCAGACACAGGTCGAGGCGCTGTCCTGCTCCTACGCGGGGATTGTTTTCACGGGGAACACCTTTGACGGAGACATCGAGTTCAGTGACAAGCGCAATCCTTCGAAGACCTCCCTGAAGGAGATTCTCTTCGCGGATAACCTCTGCAACGGCAACCTCCTTTCCGTGCCTGCAGGCACGATGGCTTCGAGCATGGTGGTGGTGCGGGGAAACCTGCTGCGAATGGCCGGGACCATCACGCTGAACGCCAGCGAGTGGATCTGGACGAGCAATACGCATGCGAATGGCACACTCGAAATCGCCGCTGGTGCCAAGGCCAACATCATTCACGGCAACTTCACCACTTCGCCCATCATTGACCACGGAGCCGAGACCAGCCTGAGCGGCAACATGGTGAGGAAGAAATCCAACACACCATGAGACCACTTCTTTTTCTCCTTCTCACATCCTTCGCCTTCGCCGCTGTCCACGCCGGCGAGCCACCGCACATCTTGCTTCGCGAGTCATTGCAGTTTGAGAACATCGGCGACAGCGGGCGCGTGCCGGGGACCATTCGGCTGATGTATCAGCACATCCCGGAGGCGACGGTGACGCTTTGGCCGTGGCAGCTTCATGAACGCGAGCGTGAGATGCTGATACGGGCGTTTCCAAAGCTGCGCATCGCCGAGGGCGAGGTGGATGAGGCGGGCAATGCCTCGACGCCAGCTCTGGCGACGGCGTGGAAGGATGCGGACATCTTCATCACGCCGGCGCGTCATGCGAAGACCTTCCAGGCTTGGGCGAAGACGGGCAGGCCGTATGGCTTCTTCGGCTCGCACTTTGATCCCATCAGCAGCCGCACGACGTTGCGGGATGGCGGCACGTTGGAGGAGTTGCGGGAGGCGATGGCGAAACTGCCAGCGGATCATTTGGACGGCCACTACAAGTCCCGCGAGGTCTATTATGGCGCGTCTTTCATCTTCGCCCGCGACACTTACTCGCTTCAGTATTTGCAGAGCCAAAAGCTGCGCACGCCCATCGTCGAGTTCGGGCTCGATGGCACCTTCGGCATCGCGGTGCGGGATGAAAAGCGGGCACATAGCTGGCTGCGGCGCATCGGCGTGGAAGAGGGCAAATTCATCTGCGTGCTGCCGCGTCTGCGCTACACGCCCTACTACTTCGTGAAGAATCTGCCGCGCAACGACAGCGACTATGAGATCGATGCGATCAACGCCGAACACGCCGCCCGCGATCACGCCCCGTTGCGCGATCTCATCACGCTCTGGGTGCGCGAGACCGGCCTGAAGGTCATCCTTTGCCCCGAGATGACGTATGAGATTGCCGTGGCAAAAGAGCACCTCTTCGATCCACTGCCCGCCGATGTGAAACCCAATGTCATCTGGCGCGACACCTTCTGGCTCGCCGATGAAGCCGCGTCCGTCTATGCACGAGCTGTCGCTGTGGTCAGCGCCGAGTGCCACTCGCCCATCATCGCCCTTTCCCAAGGCACGCCCGCCTTCTACGTGCGCAATCCCGCCGACACCGTGAAAGCCCAAATGTTCCGCGACCTCGGCCTCGCCGATTGGGTCTTCGAAAGCAACCAAACCACTGGTCAGCAGCTCTGGAAAAAACTCAAGCCACTCCACGAAGACCGCGCTGCTGGTCGTGCAAAAGTGCAGACCGCGATGCAGCAGGCAGCGGCCATTCAGAAACGCATGGTCGAGGCCATCGCGGCTGCGGTGGCAAAGCATCGCTCATCAAAAAAGTCGCAGTGATCTACGCTCCGAACCATGAAGCTCAGCATACTCCTTCTCGCGGCGATCATGTGCGTGACACTCGCTGCCTCAGCCGACGCCTTCGATTCACGGGGCGAGATGGCTTTGAGCGCTGCTGTGAAGGATGCAGGCAGGCTCGATGGCAGCTCGCCCATGCATTACTGGGTGGCGCAGCAGATGTTTGAACGCGGGGAGATGGCCGCTGCGCTGAAGATTGTCTCCAGCGGCGTGAAGTTCATGCGGCAGGCCATCGAGAAGCGCGAGGCGGCACAGAGCACGAACATCGGCGCGAACGGCTTTCTCTACTGGGGCGCGTTGAACTGCTATGTGAAGTGGCATCGGCAGTTCCCGACGGAGTTGCTGGAGGATTATCGTTACGTCTTCACGCACGCGCGGAACTACAAGGGCACGACGAGCAACCTCGGCATGATCCACACGCTGGCCTTGCTGCTGGCGGACAATATCTGGGGCGCGGAGAACTTGACCAAGGATGGCAAATACGGCCCGCGTGGCGACCGGGCGCTGAAGTGGCTGAATGATCGCGTCGAAAGCATCGCCACACGCGGCAGCGGCGAGTTCGCCTCGCGGCCCTACTTCATCTACAATGTCGGCACGCTCCGCACGCTGGAAAATGAGTTCGTGCCGGAGGAACTGCGGCGAAAAGCGGCCATGGCTTATGAAATGAGCATCGCCCACGCGGCGGTCACCTGGTTGCGCGGTCATTGGGCCGTGCCGAGTGGTCGCAGTTATCCCGATCAACTGACGCAGCAGCCCACCGGTGGCGCGGCGTTGCTCTGGACCTACTTCGGCGGTGTGTCGCCCAAGCTGGATGCTGCCAGCCAAGCCATCTTTGCCGCGGCGGAGGGATTTCGCCCGCATCCCATCATCGTGAGGGCAGCCACCGACCGCAGCGAGCCGTATGTGTGCCGCAGCCGGTTCGATGGCGACAAGCTCTTCCAAACCACCTTCATGAACCGCACTCACGCCGTCTTCAGCACCGCCGTTTTGCCCGGCGGCAGCGTGTGGGGCCAGACATATCCCTTCGGCGTCATGTGGGACGAACCGAACGCGGACAAAGGCAGCCACCTCTGGATCACCGTGCCCATGTCCGATGGCAAACCGCTCGGCTACGCCACGCACGGCATCGCCAGCCGTCACGCGCAGTTTGCGCAGCATCGCGGCAGCCTGCTTATGGTCACACGCGATCTCACGAAGACGAAGTTCCCCTATGCGCTCGGCTTCATCCCCGACGGCTGGCAGGCGATGAGCAACGACAGCGCCACCGAGGGCCGCATCTACCTCCACTACGGTAGCGTGATCATCGCGCTGAGTGCCACGCGGCCTTTTGAATGGGACCCGCAGGGAGGCGTCAGTTCCGGTGGGAAACGCAAGGCCGACTCCGAGTTTCGCATTCGCGGTGAAGACGTGGCCCTCGCCCTCGAAACCGCGCGCCCCGCCGACTTCGGCAACGCCACGCCCAAAGCGCAACTCGCGGCCTTTCGCGACAAGATCCGCGCTTCATCCAAAATCACCCCACACACCTTCACCGACCACCATGGCCAGCACATCGAGCGCATGTTCGACGGCGACACCGTCATCAACGGCGAACGCATCGCCTACGAGACCTGGCCCCTGCTGGAGAACCCCTGGATGCGCCAGGAATGGAACGGCGACCTCATTCTCAGCGACGGCAAAACCAAGCGCCACTACGATCTGACCCACTGGACGATCACTGAGACGAACACCCAATGAAGAACATTCTCGTTTCAATGCTCCGGGATATTCGTGTGGAGGTGCTGAACCACTGAACGCCATTTCTGACGAAACACCGTTTTGTCACACAACCACTCGTTAAAACTCTGCATCGGGCGGCTTATCCATACTCCGCTCCAATGAAATCCCTCCTTATCACCCTCATCAGCATCGCCACGGCTAGCGTCGTGGCGCAGGAGGTGATGTTCAGCCCGGAGCAGGTCGTGTTTTTTGAGAAGAATGTGCGGCCGGTGCTCGCGGAGCATTGCTATTCATGCCATGGCGCTGAGAAGGCGAAGAGCGGGTTGAGGCTGGATTCGAGGGAGGCGGTGCTGCGTGGCACGGATGCTGGCAAGGTCGTCATCGCGGGTGATGCTGAGGGGAGTTCCCTGATCAAATCCGTGCGTCATGCGCCGGGAGTGGAGCCGATGCCGACGAAGAAGCCACAGCTTGCATCGGCGCAGATCGAGGCGCTGGTGCAATGGGTGAAGATCGGGCTGCCGTGGCCGAAGGAGGCGGTGGTGACTGAGAGCAAGCCCAAGTGGCAGGAGCATTGGGCCTTCAAGCCTATCGCCAAACCCGCAGCACCGACTTCGGTCGATGCGCTGGTCGCTGGGAAGCTGGCGAAGGCGGGCCTGGACTTTGCACCACCGGCGGAGGCGGCGGTGCTGTGCCGGAGGCTGCATTTGAGCCTCACGGGGCTACCGCCGAGCTTTGAGGAGGTGGGGCAGTTCAAACAAGCGGCAGCGGCAGGCGTGCAAAGTGCGGCATCGGCGTTGATCGACAAGCTGCTGGCTTCTCCACGCTATGGTGAGCGCATCGGACGCATGTGGCTGGATGTGGCACGCTACGCGGATACTTGGGGCTACGCGGGTCCAGGCGCGGACAATCGTCTCCCGAATGCGCACACCTATCGCGACTGGGTGGTGAAGGCGCTCAACGATGATCTGCCGTATGATCAGTTCATCACGGAGCAGATCGCGGCGGATCACTTGCAGGCTCCAGGCAAGCCAATGGGTGCGCTGGCGGCACTGGGTTTTCTCACGGTGAATGACACCTTTGTGGGCGATGGCACCTTGCAGATCGACGACCGTATTGATGTGATCTCACGCGGATTGATGGGCCTCACGGTGTCCTGCGCACGCTGCCATGATCACAAATATGATCCGGTGCCGACAGCGGACTATTACGCGCTCTACAGCGTGATGAACAGTTGCATCGTGCCGCCGGACTTTCCGATCATCGGCGAGGCACCGGATGCTGCGGCAGCGTCGGCGTTTAAGCAGAAGGTGGCGGCGGTGGAGGTGAAAAAGAAGACTTTCCGCGAAGAGGTCTTCAGCGAGCTGCGCAAGCCGGACAAACTGCGCGACTACCTCCTCTTTGCCCAGCGTGCGACTGCCATGACGCCGGACGCATTCAAGGCAACGGCTGCCACGGAGATGTTCCGCGAGAGTGTGGCGACGAAGTGGCGCGACTTCCTCACGACCTACGCGCTGGTGCCGAAACCGCACCCCGTGATGCTCGCGTGGACAGAGTTTGCCAAGCTATTGGAGCCTGAATTCGCAGCGAAGGCACCCGAGCTGGCCCAACGCCTCGCCAAACCCGAGAGCGGTGCCAATGAAGTGCTGCGCAATGAGCTCGCCAAGCGGCCACCGCTGAAAAACTTCGGCGAAGTGGCCGCGCTCTATCAGGAGGT
>JBILVU010000276.1:0-3174 GCA_044370285.1 Prosthecobacter sp. | reverse complement strand
CGCCAGCTCGGTGCGGCGCACGAGCTCGTTCGTCAGCATGCTATCCGTGAAGACCGGCATGTGGCGGCCGTGCTGCTCCAGCGCGGCCACCGGGAAAATCACCGGCGTGTCACGGCTCAGCGCGGCGACCTCGTTCCATTTTAAATGGGCTAAAAGCATGCTTGGAGTGACTTGGTGGTGTGGAGCGGCTGAATCGAGGACGAGGACGATGATGACAAGTGCGGAGGCGATTGGACTCTCAGCACCTCCCCTTCGCTCTGAGCTTACTGGACTTCCTGGACGGTGATGCTGTGCGTGACCGGCTGGAGTGTCTTGCGGACGTTCGCGTCCTGCTTCGCATGTTCGTCGGCGAGCTTCTTTTTCAGTTTGGCGAGGGCGGTGGCTACTTTCGGCTCCTCGGCGGCTTCGGCGGCGATGACGCGCATGTGGGTGACGAGGTTTTTGACGAGCGTCGTCTCAAAGGCCTGCTTCTGGCCGACGGCGTTCGTGAGATTGGCGAAAGCGCCATCAAACGGTGTCTTGTCGAACTCGGCGTTCAAGTTGATGCCGTCTTCGAGTTGGTTGCGGGTGAATTCCTTGGTCTGTCCGCCCCAGGTGACTTTGGCCTTTTCGCTGCTCAGGCCGATGACGTGCAGCATGAGGCGGTTGAGGTCCTGATTGAAGCTGGTGAAGGGCAGGATGCTGCGGTTGCTACCCGCGCTTTTCGGATCGGCATCGAAGCAGAAGGGCCATTTGTCGCTGACGATCTGGATCGCGCCCGGAGCGAGCTTCACCGGCTGGATGGTGTGACCTTCGCTCGCGTTGCTTTGGCCTTTCATGTTCAGCGTGATGACACCGATCTCGCCGTCAAAGCCCAGCGCCTTCAAAAAGGCCTGCGCCATCAAAAGCTGGCCGGAGGGTGCGGGATGGAAGCCATCACCACCGAAGGGAGCGTATTCCTTGCTAAGCGCTGCCTTCGCTTTCGGCAACGCGTCCATCATCGTGTCATGCACGTTGGCAAAGGGCTGCTTGTTCTCTTCAGCGAGCTTTTTGGCGATGTCGCGAAGCTGGGCGAGGTTTTGATTATACACACTGCCTTCGATGGTGGGCCGCTTGAAGAAATCGGGATCGACACCGCCCGGCGAGCCGACCGCCATGGCCTTCACACCGACTTTTTGCAGCCCGGCGACCACCGCCCGCATGTTTTTCTCATACTCGGCGCCGATCTCCGGTGCGTAGGCCTTGTAGCTGCCGTCGTTCATGCCGTAGCAGGTCGTGGCGACGTTCGGATTGAAGACCGCGAGATCGTTTTCGAGACGCGCCGCGAAGCCGCCGGCACGCTCGCCGCTCCAGCCGAACTGGAAGACTTTGATGTCCTTCCGACCGGTGCAGGCCAGCAGGTAGGTCTCGATGTATTTCGAGTAGAGCTTCTGCTCCGTGATGCTGTCGCCAATCACGGCGACGCGGGCATTGGCAGGTAAAATGGACTCGGCGCGAAGGCTGAGGGCGGCGAGGAAGACGGCGAGATACGGAAGAATGCGCATGGCGAACTTCATACCGCCAAAAAGCCGGCGATCTGGCAAGGAATTGTTTTTGGCTCACCGCATCACCCGCGCCTGAAAGCCGGTGAACTCGGCATGCACATCGCGGGACGGAGCCCACTCGGAACCGCTGCCGCCGTGGAAGGTATTGAAGAGGAGAGAATCGACGCCGTAGGTGGTGCCTTTGCGCCACTGGAGATCGGTTTTCTCCACCATGAGCTTGTCATCGGCCCAGATGCGGAGCTGGCCGTTTTTCTTGCCCGCCGCATTCATCTCCACCTGCATGCGGAGGGTCACGGGCTTGCCGGGCACAAAGCGGAAGTCCTCAGGGAAGTCGAACTCGTCGCCATACTTGGACGGCTGGTGCATGTGATATACATAGGCCTGTCCTCGACCATCCTTGCGCCACATCACGCGGGCGGAGAAGCCATCGAGGCCGTTCACCGCATCGCCGCCAGTGATGGTTTTGGGTCCGCCGCAGAGCCCCGGGAGCTTGCCGCCCTTCACAAATTCAAAACCTTCGTCAAAACGCACGGTGTAGCGCAGCTCCGCCGCCTCATGCTGGCCGAAAGGGAAGCGCCATCCCGCGCCGCCTTGGTCCGCCCCCACACTGCCTTTTGGATACAATACGCGAAGCCAGGAGCTGCCCTCCCGCGTCACCAACTCGCCATGACCTTCCGCGAGGCCGTCCTCATACTCGCAGCCTGGCCAGTCCTTCTTCCACTGCTCGACGGTGTAAGGGCCGGGAGAGCCGGTGAAAGGGAAGGTGAAGAGCGGCTCGGCGTGGAGGACGGAGGCGAGCAGGAGAAACGAGAAAACAACGGGACAGCGCATGAGATGGATGGGGCTGCGTTCTTTTCACTGCACCGGCGAAAAGTCCACCGCCTTCATGTAGACGCTCTTCACGCCTTCGGCCTGAGGTTGGATGGTCAGGGGGCCACCGTTGGCGGCTTCGCTATCGCCTTTGGCTTTGATCCAATCGGGATCGGCACGGAAGGCGGTGAAGGAAGCGAGGCCGGCTTCCTTGCTGTCGTGGGCGAGGATGTAGATGAGTTTGGTGCCGGCACCTTTTTCCGCATCGGTGGGTGTCCAGTAGGCGAGGTGGCTCATGCCGTGCTTGCTGAAGAGCTTCATCGTGTGATCGCGGAAGCGGGCGTGCAGGGCATCGATCTTACCGGGAGGCGTGGTGTAGGTGCGCATCTCGAAAACGCGGGGCTTGGCGCTCTTTTCCACCTTCAACGCGGGCGAGTAATCCGTGGGCGTCATGAAGATGGAGTCGATTTTGGCGACGATCTTTCCATTCGCCTCGCTGGCCGTCGCTGCGGCTTTCCACTCGGGATCGGCCCCGAAGGCCTTGAAGCTCTCCTTCGCGGCCTCGCGGCTCTTGTGCTCCAACACATAGATCAGAGTCGTTTTGGAGCCGTTTTCCTCATCGACGGGTACCCAGTAGCCCACATTGCCCATGCCGTGCTTTTCAAAGAGCTTGCAGGTGTGGTCGCGGAAGCGGGTGAGCAGAGCATCGAGCTTCCCCTCGTGGCAGGTGTAGATGCGAAGCTCGAAAACCGGATCAGCGAGGACGGGTGCAAAGGCGGCGAGGAGGGCGGTGGTGAGGATAAGGAGGGAGCGCATGGCGGGCGGAGGCTAGAACGGCGCT